>JAUIJQ010000457.1 GCA_030431165.1 Rhodothermia bacterium
CAGAACCGGCGAACCCGAGTTATCGGGCATCAGAACGAAGAAGAACGACGTCGTATCTGAATTTGTGTCGTACAGCAAGGTGTCTATTCGACGGAACCCTTCCAGCTCGACGCTCAGCAGGTGCACGCTTCTGTCGACGGCCATCAGATACAGCGGTGTCGTGCCAACCGAGTCGACATCGATCTCTACACGCGCTCCTGCAGGGCGCGAAGAAATCGACAGGTACATAGGATTCTCCGGCGGCGTTGTGTTTGGCGAGGCCGAAACAATAGGCCGCGCCTCTGGATCAAGCGCAGGCCCGGACGAGTTGCGGATGCCCGGCAGCAAGAACATCGCGGCACCGACGAGGACAAGGAAGAACAGCGTCAGTAGAGCGAATCCCCATCGCGCAAACCAATCCGCAGCCGCGGTCCGAAAAGACCGGGGAGGCGGGGGCGGTGGTCCCGCCCAGTTCGGGGTTTGCGGCCTGGCCATCAGTCGAGGAGTAGGCTGGTCATTCAACAGTTGCTGTAGGGCACTGCGTGTTATCGTCAGACACAGTGCACTTTATTGTCAGACACAGTGCACTCGCGCGACACATAACGCGCGGATGTCGTGGGGCGTCGCACGCGGTGCGCCGAACTTTGAAAACGCGGTCAGACGACTATGGTTCGTCACCAATGACATCGGCGGCGCCAAATACGAGTTCACCGCCAACAAATGTCGCTGCAACCGACGCGTTTTTAAGGTCTTCGCCATCGACAGCGAGGATGTCGCGGTCCAAAACCACTATATCGGCCAATTTGCCCACTTCGAGAGTGCCTTTGAGATTCTCCTGAAATTCCGCGTAAGCGGCCGACCTTGTGTATGCGACAAGTGCTTCAGCGACGGAAATCCGCTGTTCGGGCACCCACCCGCCGGGGTTCCTTCCGTCAAGCGTTTGTCGCGTGACAGCCGCTGCGATGCCTTCAAGCGGAGTTGGGGGGGCAACGAACCAGTCACTGCCAAAACTCACCCGCGCCCCGGCATCCAGCAACGAACGGAACGCGTACGTTGTTCTGGCCCGCTCCGGTCCGATCACGCGGTCGGCCCACCTGCCATCATCAATGGCGTGGTATGGCTGCATGCTCGCAATCACGTCCAACGAAGCAAATCTTGGGATGTCGGATGGTCGAAGGTGCTGAGCGTGTTCGATGCGCGGTCTTCGATCACGCGGCCCGCGCTCAGCCGCAAGGCGCTCAAACATATCCAACAAGAGTGCATTGGCGCGATCTCCAATGGCATGAATCATCAATTGAAGGCCTTCGCGGTCAGCCGCGAGAATGTCCTCATACATTGCGTCAGGCTCGACAACAAGTAGTCCCCGGTCGTCAGGCGCGTCGGTAAACGGATCAAAGAAGGCTGCGGTGTGCGAGCCGAGAGAGCCATCTACAAATCCCTTGAGCGCGCCGACACGAAGCCAGTGGTCATCCTTGGCGACGGCGTCTGCTCGCTGAAGTGCGTCCCTCCACCGGGACAGTGGCGTTGCGAGGTAGACGCGTGTCGTCAGGGAGTCTTTGTCACGCAGCGATCTCAGCGCCTCGAACGTTCCCGAACTTCCATCCATGTCGTGAACTGACGTGACCCCCTGTGCAGCGAGGTAACGCATCGCGGTGTGAAGTGCGCGCTCCCGGGCAGAAAGCGAGGGCGTTGGCTGATGTGATCCGACAAGGGCCATCGCGTTGTCCTTGAACACGCCGGTGAGTCCGTCAGCGTCCCGCTCAATTGTGCCGCCAGCGACGTCACCGGGGTCATCGATCCCGGCAATCTCCATCGCAAGGCTGTTGGCGAGCGCCATGTGCCCGTCCAGCCGGTTTACCCACACCGGATTGTCTGGTGTCAGTTCGTCAATCCACTTTCTGTGCGGTAACTCACCGCCCCACAGTTCATGATCCCAATCACCCCCGGTTATCCACTCTCCAGGCTCTATCGTTGCGGCGTACGCGCCTATGCGCCGGCTGAACTCCTCGGGCGTGGAGGCGTCGCGTAGCTGTACTGAGGACAATCGGTATCCGCCTTCAAGCAGGTGAACATGACTGTCGATAAAACCGGGCAGAATGGATCCGCCGTGTGCGGAAACGACCTGCGCGTCGCCGGCCCGCTCCAGTACAGACGCCGTGCTCCCGACAAAGGTGATGCTGTCACCTTCAACGAGCACGGCTTCGGCCAATGCCGAGCCGGGCACCCCTGTCCATACAACGCCATCAATAATTGCGACGCGCGCGGAGTCACTGTTCGATGCGTTCATGCCGTCGTCTGTCGTACAGGAAGCTGCGAGCGTGGCGGTCAGCAACAAGGCGATCGAGTGGCGTAAGGTCATGAGTCGTTCGGCTGATGATGCGATCCGGGATTGTCTGATGAAGCGGTTTTTTTCCAGAAGACGATCCCACCCGGTTGACTGCCAATCTCGCGTGCGGCAACGACTTCGCCGGACTGAACATCTATCACGTCGAGTGCACCGGGCGTGGTGCCGATGCCTTCGGTGGTGACAAACACGTAGCGGCCATCGGGAGCGAAAACGACGCCGTGCGGGATAGGCGTTGTGCCAGGGACGTGTACACGTTCCATTCCACTTCGCAAGTCCCAAAGTCCGATGCTTCCAGCCGTCTTGTATGTGACCGCAAGTAGAGTCCCGTCTGGCGAGATGTCGAGGTTGTACGGGCCAGCCGGTGTGTCGAAGGAGCGCACGGTGCTGCCGGTGTCTGTCGCGATCTCAAGAATGCGGCCGTTACGGTTATCTGCAACATAAACGTGCTTGCCATCAGGGTGCGCACTGACCCATGTGGGTTTGGCGTCCACAATGGCCGACCCTGGTGGCGAAAGCGCGATCGAACGGAGCAGCGCCATTTCCGACGCGTCGATAAGATGCAGCTTGCCGTCCATCATGGAGACGGAATAATGGATGAGGCCGTCGGGAGCGAATCGCCCGCCGTGTGGCATTACGCCCGTTTGTACCCGTCCAAGCTCAACCATCCGGGCTGGATCGACGACCGACACGGTCGACGGATCATGATCGCCGTGCAGGTTGAAATTCGAGACGAACAACAGCCCGGACGCAGGCGAAACAGCCATGGTGGCTGGGAAAAGACCTAACTCAACTGAGCCGACCTGTGTGTGGTCGTCCGTTCGGATCTTGATTACCGAGCCGTATGGATTGCCATGCGCCATGGACACAAACAAGTGCGTTCCATCAGGACTCAGAGCAAGTCCGTGCGGGCCCTCGATCTCGCCGGGCATGTAGCCAACCGGGATCCTGCGGACCTCATTGACAGCCGTCCCGTCAAACTCGAGAAGGACGACGGCGTCCTCAGATTCGAGCGCAACGAACACATAGTACTTGCCGTCGATGTCGGTGTGCGGGAGTAGACCCGACGCTACGACGAGAATCAGAAGTCCCAGCCTAGACAACATCGGCGTGGCTTGAAATAACAAACCGGTCTACAAAATGCTTGAGCAAGAGGTCTGCCTCGGTTGTCTCG
>JAUIJQ010000458.1 GCA_030431165.1 Rhodothermia bacterium
GGCGCTCCAAGCGGCTGAGCGACGGTTTCGCAGCCTCGAGGCAATTGTCACTAGCCAGGACTGGGACGCCCTTGATCAGGAAGTGCCGTCATCGGATGCCACGCCTCAATTAAGGCAACCGATCGTGACGGAGGGTGGGATCGACCTCGACGCGTCGTTGGATTCGACGTCAGACGCTGACCGGGTATCGCATATCACCCGGCGTACGAGGAGTTGAGGCATCGGAACTACCGATCGGAGGGGCCTGATGCGCCGCACTGTCAATCTTGACGGCATAGATATCCGTGAGCGGTTCGTATTGTCTGCGGGGCCGGGTGGGCAGAACGTCAACAAGGTTGCGACGGCGGTTGAACTGCGCGTCATGATTGAGTCGTTGACGATGCTTGATGACGCGGCGAAGGCGCGGATCAGAAGGCTCGCCGGGTCGCGCCTGACTCAGGATGACGAAGTTGTTATTCTCGCGCGGCGCTACCGATCTCAGGAGCGCAACCGGCAGGATGCCCGTGCCCGACTGGTTGCGCTGATCGAGCGCGCAATGCAGCGAGAGAAGACCAGGAAGAAGACGCGCAAACCCGCCAGCGCAAACAGGCAGCGCCTCGAGTCGAAGAAACGCAGAGGGGAGAAGAAACGCTTACGTGGCAAGCCGCCGATTGATTGACTGGACCGCTTAAGCTTTGCGGCGAATAGACCTTAGACGCCACAGGACATACACCGCGCCGCCTGCGATCGCGACGACGGCGGGCACGATCAGCGCAACCGGTCCATTTGCGACGTACATGAGTTGCCCTCCAACGCCGCCGGTCAGGAACCCCGCTACCAGGCTGACCAGGAGTATCGGCTTCCACGCCACTACGGGCGTGCCACGTAGTCGCTGTCCCAGCAGAACGCCGAGGTCGGTGACAATTCCGGTCATGTGCGTGGTGCGGATAATCAGGCCGTAGTAGCTGCTTGCCATCCCGTTCTGTATGCCGCACGCGACACCAGCGACGGCAACGCCGGCGAGTACATCCGCTGAGAGTAGACCAGTGGCAACGATGAGGGTGAGTCCCTCGGCGATGAGGGCGACACCATAGCGCCGCCCCGGCAACAGCTGCCCGCCGCCGATCATCGCACCCGAAAGCACCGCGCCGAGGAAGAAGCCAAGCACGATGAGCAACACGAGGCCCATGTCGGTCGAGTTCTGCTCGGCGAGGTCAACACCCAGGCGCGAGACGGCACCACTCATGTGGCTGACGGGCACGGCGAATACGCCGAGGACAACAACATTGATGTAGCCGGCAAGAGCCGCAAGGCCGCTTCCACCGATCAGTATCAAACGGCGCGCGCGACCGGAGTCGAGTGGCGACAGAGCCGGAGAAGCGTAAGGCATCGACCTCGGATGTGGTTTTTTGCGGGACAGAAGATATCGCAGCCTCTATCGAAGTCCGCGTTGATTGGAATCGGATGGACGGCGAAATTGTTGTGCAAGGTTCTGGACTAACCGGTCCGTGGCGTCCACAGTAGATGACCCCCGCATGAACAATCCGCAATCCCAATCCCGGCAGCGACTGATCCTGGGTCTCGTCGGATGGATTGCATCCGCGCTTGCCGCCGGCGCTATTGGCGGACTTGCGTCGGCGAACGCTGGGACGTTCTACGGAGAGTTGATTCGCCCAGACTGGGCGCCGCCCGCCTGGCTGTTTGGACCGGTCTGGACGGGCTTATACGTAATGATGGGCGTTGCCGCCTGGCTGGTTTGGCGCGCCCGCGGTTTTGCCGGCGCGAAAACCGCGCTCATGCTTTTCGTTGCCCAGCTCGTCGCAAATGCCCTTTGGACGTGGCTCTTCTTCGTGTGGCGCCTGGGTAGCGTGGCATTCGCGGAGATCCTTGTTTTGTGGGTACTCGTAGCGACAACCACCGTGCTCTTTGTGCGCATAAACAAAACCGCGGGAGTACTCCTGGGACCGTATCTCCTGTGGGTGTCGTTCGCCGCAGCGCTGACCTATGCAACGTGGCAGCTAAATCCAGACCTGCTGGGGTGAAGCCACCGCGGTCAGGAGCACGTTATGCGCTACCTGACCAGCGTCAACGTCTGGGAAGTGGTAAACGTCTCGCCTGCGATCCGGACGAAGTACAGGCCACGCGACCAGCCCGAGCCGTCCACGTAGACGGGCAACGCAACGTCGGCTGCCAGGCGACCGTCAAAGAGCACGTCAACGCGTCGACCGAGCAAATCAAAGACGTCGATTCGAACGGCTTGCGCCTCTGATACTTCAACGTTGAACACTGCATTCCGGACAATCGGGTTCGGGTACACAGCGCTGACGCGGAACGATTCGGCGGGGCGCCCCGGCGTCACGTCAACATCTTCTGTCCCGGTGCCGAGTTGACCCAGCCATATCGATCTGCCCGGCGGACCCAATATGCTCAGCCGGAATGCGCCTTCGCTGCCGAGGAATCCGGAAACCACCAGCGCATACTGCTGTCCGGCGGTAAGCGCTGCGTCGAGTCCGTCGCCAACCACAACGTTTCCGATGGCGATGAAGCGCTCACAGGGATTCGAAGTCGACAACGAGTCTGTGTAGAGCGTCAGGATTGTGTCGTCTGTATTGCCCTCACCCGACAAGTCAATCGGCTCAACAATACGTATCTCATACACGTCCGTTGAGTCGACGGCGAGCGGTTGGACGACGTACGGCTCAGCCGCGGCGGTGAGCTCGCAATTCGACGAATCGGATCCAAATGCAGGAAGCTGAATCGTCGAGGCTCCTGCGGTTGATCCACCGAACTCGACGGCGTGCTCTACGTCTTGCGCCGCGAGCGGCAGAATGCACATTGCACTGTACGCCCATCCGAACACAGCCAAGCGCAGCAGACACTTCGCTGTAAGATGTAAACAGGGGGGATATGACATCCTAGCTTCGTGACGGGAATACGCCCTGCAAGGCAATTACGAAGTTGATGCACTGGAAGGGCGACATGCTGCTGTGCGGCTGACCACCCCCACTGACATCGGTAGTTGCACCCAGCGAAGCGGAACCCTCATCCGAACCTTCCGGAATCCCCCGGACCTGGCTGCCTCCGCCGCGAATTCTTACGTCGCCGAGGTTCGACAGCCCGTGCGTATGGCTCGGCATCTGACTTGCCGTAAGCGTTGTCGTTTCGCTGCCGCCTTTTTCACCGAGTCGTCGGGCAGTCAGTCCGGGCCCACTGCCTGCGTGCATCGGGACGCGGCCGCGAAGATCCGGCAGTCCGAACGTCGTGCGACCGTCACCGCCATAGGTGGTGCCTAGAAGCGAAAACAAAGCGGTGTTCTGTGCGATCGGAAGCAGTTGACCGTCACAGAGCGCCCAACCGCGCGGCGCGAAGTTGAAACCCACCATCAGGATTTCGCCGATGAACGGCTCGAGCCCGCGTGGCGACCAGATTGCGTTCGCATCACTATCGGCGCTTGTACTTCTGGAGTCAGGCGTGCCGGCGGCTGCTGCGGTACCGGCGCCGGCCGCGATTCCA
>JAUIJQ010000459.1 GCA_030431165.1 Rhodothermia bacterium
GTGACGCCGGGTTTCCCCTCGAGAAATCCGTGCCCTCGCATCCAGTTGTCGTCGTACGTCTTTGACAAGTAGCGGAATCCGGAATCGGGCAACAACACAACCATCACGTCGTCGGGACCGATCTCATCTCTGTGCGACGCGATCCAGTCCAGCGTGCCGGCAACCGCCATGCCGCATGACTGACCGACGAACAGACCCTCCTCCCTTGCGAGCCTGCGGGTCATCTGCATCGACGTCTTGTCATCAACGCGCACATAGTCGTCGACAAGATCGAAGTCCATGTTACCCGCCAAAATGTCCTCACCCACTCCTTCCGTCAGGTACGGATAAATCTCTTTCTCGTCGAAGACGCCGCTGTGGAAATACTTGTGGTAGACAGACCCGTACGGATCAACGCCTATCACTTTGACAGAGGGGTTAAGCTCTTTGAGATAGCGTGCCGTGCCCGAAATCGTGCCACCGGTGCCCGCGCCCGCAAAGAAGTGCGTCACGCGCCCGTCCGTATCAGCCCAGATTTCAGGCCCGGTCGTCTCGTAGTGCGCAACGGCATTTGCCGGATTGTCGTACTGGTTGAGGTGGTAGGAGTTGGGTATTTCGTCAGCGAGTCGCCGCGCAACCGAGTAGTAGGACCGGGGATCATCAGGTGCGACATGCGTCGGGCATACGTACACCTCTGCGCCAAGGGCACGCAGAACGTCGATCTTCTCTTTGCTCTGCTTGTCCGTCGTTGTAAAGATGCATTTGTAGCCAAGGGCGATAGCGGCCAGAGCAACGCCGGCCCCTGTATTGCCGCTTGTACATTCGATTATCGTCCCTCCCGGTCGCAGTTGACCACTCGACTCGGCGGCACGAATCATGGAAATCCCGATGCGGTCCTTGACCGAGCCCCCGGGGTTCAGCATCTCCGTTTTTGCCAGCAGTGTCCCCGGAATGCCGCGGCTCACGCGGTTCAGCTTGACTAGCGGTGTCGAGCCTATTGCACCCAGAATATTGTCGTGCCACATACGTTTGGCGCCATCGATTTTTCTAAATTTCCAGCCGACTGGACTACCACCACAATTGGTCCAGCCCGTGAATGCCCTGGCGTTGCGTCGGGTGGTACAATTGCGCCGGATGGTTGATCCGCCCTTCGGACGGCTGTTGTCGAATTGAGCACGAAAAGGTCATGGATACGAGCAGGATTGATTCGGTCAATCCCCCGATTGCCACCGAGCACGAGATTCTCGTCGCGACCTTTGGTGCAGAGGGGGAGATTCGACACCGCAACGACGCGTGGATGCGGGTCTTCGGTGACGCTGATCGCCCATGGGAGCGCCTGTCTGATCAGGATCAGGGCCTCGCCGCCTCATACATGAATCAGGCGGCGGCCGGATCGCTCGTCACGAACACGCTTTTCCTTCTTCACCTCAAACACACCGACCAACCCCTTCCCGTGCTGCTGAACTTCGTCCCGATCGTATTGTCGGGCGGTGCAGCCAATCCGGACGGGATCATGATTACCGGCGAGGTCCTCATGGAGCCAACGTCGTGGATGAACAGCCAGACGCTGGGCCACCGTATGGAAACGCTGGGCAAGATGACAATGGGCATCGCCCATGATTTCAACAACCTCCTGTCGGGTATTCTCGGACACACCGAGTTGCTCAAGGGCAGCATGCCCGCCGAGGCCGCGTCCACTACAGAGCATGTTTCGACGATTGAGCGGGCCGCGCTCGACGGTGCATCACTGGTCAGGAAACTGCAACAGTACATTCGGGACGAAAACCGGACCGCGTTTGAAATCGTGGACCTGAACGAACTGGTTGACGACAGTGTCACCCTGACAAAACCGTATTGGTACAATGAACCGCGCCGACAGGGTATCAGCATCGACGCGGCACTCGATCTGTCACCCGTGCCGCCGATCATGGGAGCGCCATCCGAACTGCGTGACGTATTCGTCAACCTCATCCTTAACGCCGTACAGGCGATGCCGCGGGGCGGCACGATCACAATTGCGACGACGCACGATCCGAGCCAGGGTGTCATTGCCCGCGTTCGGGATTCCGGAACAGGCATGACCGACCGCGTGCGTGCCCGCATATTCGAGCCGCTGTTCACTACGAAGGGTAAGCGGGGAACCGGAATGGGTCTGTCGGTCTGTTATTCGACTGTGCAGGAGCACGACGGCGAAATAGACGTCGAAACGAATCTCGGATTTGGGACCACGTTTACACTTTCGTTCCCGCCGGCGGCATCAGCCGAAGTCGCCAAAGAAGATGACGAGCGCGAAACGGAGGCCGTCTCCCGCCGAATTCTGGTCGTCGACGATGAACCGATGGTCCGCTCGGTGCTGGCGCGGATGCTGGTGTCAAGGGGCCACGATGTGGTCCAGGCAGCGTCAGGCGCCGAAGCATTGTCAGCGCTGGACGGGAATCCGGTGGACCTCGTCTTTACGGATCAGGGCATGCCCGAGATGAACGGGCGATTGCTTGCAAAGAAGATCCGGGGGCGCTTCCGCGAACTGCCCATCATCCTTCTGACCGGTGACACCGATGCGGGTGAAACCGACGTGGATGTCAGCAAGGTGATGGCCAAGCCGTTCAAGCTGGACGCCCTGGAGTCAGCGATTCGCGAGCTCACCTGACAGTCGTGTTGTCAGAATGGCAGTGCCATGCCCTCGCTCACCCTTGGCGTGGTTTTTGACAAATGAGGGTGATTCCGGGCGGATGCGCGAACGCGATGCAAACCGCCGCGTTTACTTCCGGAGCTACCTAAATCAGAACGTCCCACCTGCGAGCCTGGCCTGGCCTTCATGATTATCGACCCGCGATACCTTCAGTCCGAGGACGACCCCGAGCAGAGTATTCCCCTCCCCACGCCGGATGAAGAGATGGCGATGAGCACGTCTGACGTGCCGTCAACCCTCCCCATCCTCGCCCTCCGCAACACGGTGCTTTTTCCGGGGGTTGTGCTCCCGATTACCGTCGGACGGGACACATCGCTGAAGCTGGTGCGCGATGCCTTTAACGGCGACAAACTTATCGGTGTCGTTGCCCAGCGTACTTCTGAAGTTGAGGATCCCGATCCAGACGACCTGTACGATGTTGGGACCGTTGCGTCCATCCTGAAGCTGATCAAGATGCCGGATGGAAGCAAGTCCATCGTCATTCAGGGCAAGCGCCGCTTCCAGACGGTTTCGTACGAGCAGACGGAGCCCTACTTCCGCGCGCGCGTCGAGCCCGTCAACGAAATGACAGCGGCTGACGAAGTCGCCCTGAAGGCCCGCATCCGGTCGATCAAGGAACTCGCGATCCAGATCGTCAACATGTCGCCCAACCTTCCGAGCGAAGCGGCATATGCGATTCAGAATATTGAGTCGCCGACATTCCTCATCCACTTCATCGCAAGCAACCTGCAGATCGATGTCGAGGACAAGCAGGAACTGCTTGAGACGATCCCGCTCGTGGAGCGGGCCGACCTTGTGATGGAGCACCTCGAACATGAG
>JAUIJQ010000460.1 GCA_030431165.1 Rhodothermia bacterium
CCATCCCTCGCTGTCACCGGTCCGCATCGCATCGGGCAGGTGACTCGTGTCGTTGATCGCGCGCAGCAGCACGCCACGCTCGCCGCTCCACGAGAGCGACGTGACGCCCGTGTTGTGGTGCATGAACGCGAGCCCGCGCCCGATGGGTACGCCCATCCAGCGTCGCATCCACCGGGACATCAGATCGCCGTGCACAACGAGCAGCAGCGTCTCGAACTCAACGTTGGATGACGCAAGAAACGACTCAACCCATGACACAATACGCCGAACGCGCTGCGTTGCATGGTCGAGCGGCTCGTGACCGGGGAAGCCGTTGTACCAGCCCGACGCTGGAATCTCTTCGGTTCGCACCGGGAATTCTGATTCGATCTGTTCTGCCGTCGACGTCGGCACCGCGCGGCCCTGGAAGTATGAACCGCCGACTTCGTAGAGGTCACCGCGACAGAGGAATCGTTCGCGCGGCAGGTCGAGGGCACCGGCAATGGCGTTCGCAGTCAGCAGCGCCCGACGCATCGGGCTTGTTATCAGGAGCGGGGACGGCAAGTGGCGCTCAGCCAGTGCTGCGGCGAGCTGGCGCGCCTGACTGGTACCGCGTTCGGTGAGGTCGCAATCGGCTGAGCGTTCCGACTCAATCCGCTCGCGGCGGACGTTGTTGTCGGAAATTGCCTGCGCCTCAATGTTGGACGCCGAGGCATTGTTGGTGGACTCGGCGTGCCGGATCATCAGGATCTGTTTCATCCTTACAGGATACGCCGCGCCGCGCTGGCGCCGATCAAGGCCACTTTAATTCTTGGGCTGCGGCCGGGCTGTCATACGCGCAGCTTATGCCCTTCCGCGGAGCATGCCGTGCCAGTAGAGCTGCGGCAGCATGTCCTTTTTCAGGACGTACATCGAGTAGCGTTCCTGTGAGGTGTCGAAGGGGAAGCTTGGCATCGGGTCGTTGTTGTAGTCAAACTCCGCGAGAACGAGACGACCGTACCCGGTAACAAGGGGGCAGGATGCATAGCCTGTGTACTTCTCCGCTTCTGGGCCAAGAGCGCGTCCCGAGCGCACCGCCATCAGGTTGTCGGCCACGACCGGCGCCTGCTTCCGGATCGCCGCACCCGTCTTGGCGTTCGGTGTTGATCCGGCGTCGCCAAGGCCAAACACGTTGGCGTAGCGCGTGTGCTGCAAGGTGTTCGGATGCACGTCAACCCATCCGGCCTCGTTTGCCAACTTGCTCGACGCCACGAAGTCGGGAGCGCTCTGCGGTGGCGTCACGTGCAACATGTCGAACCTCTCAACGCGCTCGGCGCCGGCGTCGTCTCCGCCGTTCACGCGGAATACAGCCTCCTGTTTGTCGCCGCGGACTTCAATGAGTTCGTTCGTAAAGTTCGTCGTGATGCCGTAGCGCTCGATGACCTTGTTCAGCGTTTTGGCAAACTTCGTCACGCCGAAGATCACGCCACCTGCAGAAAAGAACTGCACGTCGACGTTGGCGAGTTTGCCGGTGCGACGGAAATGGTCAGAAGCGAGGTACATGATTTTCTGGGGCGCACCGCCACACTTGAACGCACCGGCAGGCTGGGTAAACAGCGCGCGGCCAGAGCCTTTCCTGGCAGTCTCCTGGATGGCCTCCCACGTGTACTCACAGTGATCGTACGAGTAGTTCGAGCAGACGCCGTTTGTGCCCAGCGATTCCTTCAATCCGGGAATTGCATCCCAGTTGATCTGGATACCCGGACACACCACCAGATAATTGTACGAGATGGCGTCGCCGGATGCCGTCTTCACGCGGTTGTTATCCGGGTCGAAGCTCGCAACCGCATCCCGGATCCACGTTGCGCCCTCGGGGATGTAATCCGCCTCTTCGCGCTCGGTCTCTTCCCTGGGCATGACGCCGCCACCAACGAGCGTCCAAAGTGGCTGGTAGTAGTGTTTCTCAGCCGGATCGATGATCGCAACATCCGGCGCGTTTTCGCGCTGGAGTAGCAACGACGCAACGGTAAGGCCCGCGGATCCACCGCCGACAATGACGACCTCGAAGTGGGACGGGTTTGCGGATTCAGACATGGGTCAAGGCGTGATAACGATAATAGAACAACTACGAGGTACCGGTTTGGGCCTGCGTGCGAATGACAGCGGCTGACGGTCCGCCCGCTTCCAGTGCTTTGCCAAATCGACGGGCGACGCCCAACAGGAAGTCCAGCGAGCGCTGGATGTCGGGTTCGCGCATAGCGCGCATAAGTCCAAAGAGGCCGATGCGCTTACGCTCAACAAACTGACACTCGACGAGCGCCTGGGCCGCGGCCGATACAACTTCTACGGCTTCGGGGGCAAGAACTTCGGATGTCATGAGCGTGTGCAGCGCATCGACCTCACGGTCGCCGAGCATGGTGCCCAGCTTGAGGGCGGCGCGTGTGCCACGCGCAACGCCTTCGGTGACGTCCACGCCTTCGTCGGCCAGGCCGATCGCGTTTTCGTCGAGGATGTCTGTGAGCATGGCCGCGAAGCCTTTCCCCTGGGCGGCCATGTCCATGAATCCGTTGAGCGCCTCAACAACGGCTGGCTCGGTGAGGCGCTCGGCCAGCGCGAGCGCGGCAGCGGTTCGGGCGGCGATGTCGATGCCGCGCTCTTCGACGGCCGTGGCTTTTTCGTCAGCGATGTCGGTAACCATGGCCGCAAAGCCGGGAGCCTGGTCGGCTAGTCCGGACAGACCAGCCAGTCCGGACAAATGTTCGAGCGCGGCGAGTTTGTGGTCGATGGCGTCGAGCCGGTCGAGTATGCGATCGAGGCGGGAGTCGTCTTGGGCCGACATGTTCGGACGGAATTGGTTGCGTTGGGACCAATTAACAACACGCTTCCAATTGTGTCAACATGTATCTACATGTTTGTGACCTGTTCTTGATTGCCGGCGCATAAATCGGCGATTTTAGGCCCCTGCAGGCGGATACCCAGCCGTCTGGAAAACTCGTAGCGTCATTGCTCGCAGGACAGCAAGTCCGACTTCGGGATGAACAGTCCGCTCAATCCGGCCATCTTGCGGGCAGCACGATCCCTATCGGTCGGATCATGTACGAGGGCGCTATCGACGTAGAGAGAAAACGCTCCGCGAAAGCGAAGTCCGTCTTTCGATTGGCTGCTGACTATTCCCAGCGGCTCAAGCGTTGCCGCGTAGTCACATCCGACAGTCAACTTGACGTGCTCAGACGAGGAGACAGGCGCACCTGTCATCTCAGAAAGGACGTTGAGTGTGTCACTATCGCGCACCAGCTTAATCCAATAGTAAGACGGCGCCAGACTCGTTGAGTCGATAGCGGAGACACGGTATTCGTGCCTGCTCACACTTGTGCTCGTGCTTGTGCTCATGCTCGTAGCGAGGCAACCCGCCATGAGCAGACATCCGGCGAGCATTACAAATAGCTTGGTTCTCACAACATTAGCGGACAGGCTTCCGGCCGATGTTCTCATGACCTAGACAATACCGTTCGCGGT
>JAUIJQ010000461.1 GCA_030431165.1 Rhodothermia bacterium
TCGAGCTTTGTGTTGACTGCTTGAGGCTGGGCGTCGTCTGCAATCGTTAAGTAAGTCGGGAATGCTATGAGGTCCCATGCCTCTTGGCGTTCGCGGTAGCGGTCCCCGCTGATCAGGGTCTGAAACGGCAGAAGTGCCTCAAACTGAATAGTGGAATTGCCGGGTACATCGCGCGCAACACCGGTAACCGTGAATAGCTCGTAGGCATCCTCGAGTCGGATTTCTATGGTCTTTCCGACAATGTGGTCGTCTTGAAAGTACTTTTTCGCGGCCGAGTGGGTGAGGACGACAGACCTGGGGTCGTCAAGTGCTGAACTCGGATCGCCGAGCATCAATGGAAACGAGAAGTCGATCAGTACACCGGGGTCGGCGTACAGTACCGGTTGCTCGATAGTTGACTCTCCGACGCGAAAGAAGTGGCGATCATTCGAGGTGCGAACAAATGACATCACCTCCGGAACTTCAGCCGCCGTGGCGGGCCCCGCCGGAATGGGGAGATTCGGATTGTAACCGCGGACGCTTCCGTCCGGATTGAAGCGGACAAAGTTCAGGCGATAGATCTGCTCTGCATTTGTGTGGAAGCGATCATACGAGTACTCGTCGCGAACAAACAGCATGATCAGCGCACAGGCGGCGATACCAATCGCGATGCCGAAGGCATTGATGAACGACAGCGTCTTCTGCTTGGCCAGCGCGCGAAGGGCGACTTTGATGTAGTTCCTGAACATGACCGAGCTCCAGAATGCTGACTTGTAGAGAAAGCCGGGGACAGATCGGAAAACCTGCCGGCGGTACCATCGATTTGCTGTTGCGGTGCCGTGTCTGTCGACGAGGTCCGCGAACGTTTCGTGTAAGTCGCCAAGGATCGCATCCGCATCGGCATGATGAATGAGTACGGCCGCGATGAACTGAGAGAAGCGGGGCGGCAGCGGTTCCGGTCGCCGTCGTTGCCTTGTGCTCATGATCGAGTGCCGACACCGGCCACCGGAAGGCTGGCCCACATTTTGTCCTGAATCGCCCGAATGTGGTTCAGGGCCGCGACTCCTTTGGCTGTCAGCTTGAAGTACCGCTTTCTGCGTCCGCCGCGCTCAGGGGTGGGTTCACCCATGCGAGTTTTCACAAAACCCCGACCCGCGAGTCGATCGAGCGGACCGTACACGCTGGCCACCGGCCAGTCTTCGCCGGTCACATCCGAAAGGTGATTGCGAATTGCGGCGCCGTAAGCTTCAGCTTGCAGCTTCCAAACGGAGAGGAGGATGAGTTCTTCGGATCGGGTGAGGACGGTCACAGTTCGGCATAAACGACTAGGTCAACGGTCCGGCAAAAGGCGTGCATTGACGCACCCCTCCGCCGCGATTGTGATCATCTTAATGTTTATTCCGTAAAAAAGAAAATATAGTTGGAATCGGCGCTCAATTCGTTGCAACGATCTGGAGCCGGTGATCGGGAGGTACTTCGACTGCCTCGCGCACGGCATTGAATCAGACAATCGTACCTTTTTGGGACGAGTACCGTTAAACCACGTCCCTGCTGACTCGCAATTCCCCAATGCATCTGCGTCGTCGCACCGTAAAGCGAATACAATCGATGGTCTGGTTTGCCGTCGTTTACACGGCCATCGGCTCCCTGTGGGAATACATCGAGATGTCTCAGGTCACGTTCGATGGCCCGGGTGCCGGACTCGCCGTTGGTTTGACGCTCGCGATCCTCGAGAACTCGCGCGTGTTCGAGTTCACAAGCCCGATGTCTTTTTCTGCCGCGATCTTCGTCAAGAGCCTGATCTATCTCGGCGTCATTGCCATCCCGGTTTGCGCGGTCGGCTTCTTCTTTGGCCTGGTCGGGGGCCTTACGATGGCTGACTTTCGTGATTGGGTGTTTTCCGCGGATCTCGTCGTTCAGCTTGTCATCATCTACGGGATCCACCTTGTCGTCATCTTCGTGCGTCACCTCAACAAATTGTTGGGGCCGGGCACACTTGTGCGATACATCAGCGGCAAGTATCACAAGCCAAGCGTTGAGCAACGCGTGTTCATGTTCCTCGACTTGAAGTCGTCCACGACGCTCGCCGAGGCCATGGGTGAAGAACGATACTATGCTTTTCTCAATGCCTGCTTTCGGGATATGACGGAGCCGATTCTCGAGCGTTCGGCTGAGATATATCAGTACGTTGGTGACGAGGTAATTTTGACGTGGCCGCTAGATGCCGGGATGCGCGATGCAAACTGTATTCGGGTATTCGTGGAGATCCTCGCGCAGATGCACAGTCGTCGCGAGTACTACATGCGCGAGTACGGTCATGTACCCGAGTTCAAGGCAGGCATTCACTTCGGTGATGTGATCGCCGCCGAGATCGGCGACATAAAGAAAGAGATATCGTACTACGGAGACGTGCTCAACACCGCGGCACGCATCCAGGCAAAGTGCAATGAACTGGGTCACCTCCTGATCGCGACGCAGGAACTTGTTGCCGCGTTGGAGTTGCCGCGTTTCGTCAAGCCGGAAGCCCTTGGGGCTGTAGCGCTACGTGGGAAATCCGAGGCAACCGAGCTCGTCGGACTCTACCAGGCCTGACCGTCGCTTACTCCGCCGCGCGTTCACGCTCGCGATCAAACAGTCGCACGGCACTGCGCTCGTTGAGGTTCTCTCCTATCACGAGTCGGAGTATCCACGTGAACATGTAGAATGCGACCAGGGGCAGGAAGCGAAGAAAGTACGTAAGTAGCAGTTCGTCAGACTTGATCAGGAACGAAGCGGCCACCGGGACGAGTACGACGATAGCGAAGAAGACGATCGACTTCATCCACCGCGCTCGCCAGAGTTGGAAGATCATGTACGGCGTGAACAGGATCGCTGCTCCGACCAGCACAGTCATGATTAAGCTGAACGGAAGGAAAAACGCGCCAAGGCCGGTCAGGGGTAGCAGCCCTTCCCACTTCAGCCAGTGGTGAAGCTGGCGAAGTGCGTATTCGTCTTCGGCCGCTGCGTATCCGAGAATGTCATGTTCGGTGGGGGAGGTCATACAGGGCGCTGGTCGACTTGTTGGCTACAAGTATCTGATGCCTACGAATGACTGTCACAACACGCGGACGGCGTGTCGACATCGTAGGACAACCTGCGTGCAAATTGCCCATTGGAAGTTGGATTGGCAAGGCTGTCGCGGTGGCGCGCTGACCGGCACACTTGTTGGGGTAGTTGATCCACACCCAGTCTGAATCCCGAGGATACATGTCGCACCGAGTACTGTTCGTGGTCCTGACGCTTCTGGCGCTGCTGGTTATGTCGACTCCGGTTGCTGCCCAGGACCTCCCAGCTTTGCCGGCAATGAAGCCGGTGTCGTCAATGGCCCAGACCGCACCGATTGTCCTGGCTGTGCCGCCACCTTATGACGCACCTCCCGCACCACTATCTGTCGGGCCAAGTACCCCGTCCGATTGGGAGGCCGTGGCCAACCAGGCAGAAGCACGTGCTCGTCG
>JAUIJQ010000009.1 GCA_030431165.1 Rhodothermia bacterium
TCGGTACTCATGAGTGGTATCAGCTGCGCTTGGACTACACTATCCGGGCAATGGACGACAAACTTGGATTGCGTGTTTTGACGGACCACAAGGAAACCAATGGGTGGCGATGGGTCGATGGCCAGCAGACTAACTTTGTGGGTGTATCCGGCAACTACCAGTTGGCTGAGAATACCGACTTTGATTTTCTCGTTGCGAAGAACGAGGTGAGCGGGTTCCCAACGCAGCGGGCGACCTGGTCGTTCGAGCGTATTCCGACGGACCTGAACGGCGATGGTGACTTTGACGACACGGTAGATGGTGTGGGAGAATCGAATACACGCTACAACAATACCTTCATCCCGGCAGAGTATGTTACGTCGACTGCGGGTAACATTTTCGAATCAGATAATGACTTTCTTTCCATGGGTATACGCCACAGTTTCAGTGAGCGCCACACCTTGCAGTACAAGTACAATTTCAATGATACGCACCAAACCGTTTCGTTTAGGGAGTTCAACACCTTCGACCAGAATGGTGAAAGCAATTCGAACATGTCGCTAAACGATAGCCGGGCTCGAGACGAAGTTCACACAATTAACGATATCATTAATTTTGATACCGGAGAAGTGCGGCACCAGCTGCTTCTGGGAATCCGCAGATCCGAGGATATTAGAGGCGGCGATGGTACCTATCGATTGCGGGCGGTGAATGGCACGGCGAGCGCATCCTGCCGCTCGACTGGGTACGCGACATGACAACCGTGCACGTTAGCGCCAACGATCGCCAGGATTACGGATACCAGTGGTGGCGCCAGGACTTCGCGTGCGGGTCATCCACAGTAAGTGTGTGGCACATGTCGGGAAATGGCGGAAACAAAGTGGCCGTACTACCCGAGATCGGGCTAGCAGTCGTCATTACGGCGCAACTGTACGGGACGCAGGGGATGCACGAGCAGACGTCCGAGATCCTGGAGGATTTCGTACTGGCAGCTACGTCAGCCTGTGGCGGATGAACCCGCTATCTTCCGGTTCGGTTGGTTCATGATGATCCGCATTTCTACTTTGGCCTGATCAGGAATCGCCACACGTAGCATCAGGTCCATGCGATCTACCCGCGTTCTAGTCTCCATTCTTGCGATCCTGGCCGCCGGCTGTATGGCCACCAACTATGGCAACATGGATTTCGCCGAGGGCATCCAGCAACATGTCGTGCGCGACTCGGATCTGCAGTATCGCCCATGTCCGCCTGAGCTGCCATCCGGCTGCGAGATTGCAATCCTTGAGGGCCATCCCAAGGCAGCGGCGGAGCTGTTTACGGTCCGGTTTCGTCTCGATGAGGGGCTCTACATGCGACCCCACATTCATCCGAGCGACGAGCGGGTAACCGTGCTGGAGGGTGGGGTTTCGGTTGCGTTTGGGTTCACAGCAACGCGCGAGAATGCCAAGCAGTTTGGCCCCGGCGACTACTACGTCAACGCGAAGAACGCAATACACCAGGTCTGGATCGACGAACCGTCCGTTCTGCAGATCACGGGCGTCGGCCCGTGGGAAGCACGCTTCGTGGGGGCGGCATCTCCGACCACGGGGCCATGATTCTCCAGGTCGCCCTGCAACTCGCACTGCCCGTCGTACTGGTGGCAGGTCTGTTCCGAGGTCGTTTCCAGAGTCGCACTGAGTGGATCTTGAACGTACTGGTCTGCAGTGGCGTCCTCTTCTTCGTCTTCCTGACGGCCCGCTGGGATTTTACGAGCTACTACCTTCGCTACGCGTGGCCCGTGCTGCTTGCCGTCTCGGCTTTTCACAGCTACAAACGCATCGCGCCCGGCGAAACTGCCACGCCGCGTTCGACGCTTGTTGCAAATGGAATTATCGCCGCGGTTTTTTGGGGACTCAGCTTCGTCGCACTGCTGGGTAGTTCCCACCCTGACGACGTGCTGGCGCTGACCTTTCCGCTTCGAGACGGGACCTACTACGTCGGTGGTGGCGGCAATGCCCGGTTGATCAACAACCATCAGGCGCACCTTCCACAGCAGTTTGCGATCGACGTTGTTCGCCTTGGCAGCCTCGGTAACCGCGCTTCGAGCATTGCTCCCGGACGGCTCGAGCAGTTCGTGATCTTTGGCGACACGATCTACAGCCCATGTAGCGGCACGGTTGTGGCAGCCGTTGACGGCATGCCGGACCTGAATCCGCCTGAACGTGACCAGACCAACCTTGCGGGTAACCACGTCATCCTGTCGTGTGATGATGCAAAGGTGGTTCTTGCGCACATGTTGCAGGGCAGTGTTGCGGTGGCAGTGGGCGACACCGTTGACACAGATCGTATCCTCGGCCGCGTTGGCAACTCAGGCAACACGACACAGCCGCACCTCCACCTTCACGCCGAGCGTGGAGGCCCATCCGACGAAATACTCACCGGTACGGGAATTCCGGTGACGTTTGGCGGACGCTTCCTGGTGCGAAACAGTGTTGTTCGTTAAGCAGGCATCGTGGCTTGCTCGTGTTCGGCGCATCCTATCGACACACGACACGTAGGCGGCCTCGTGTACCCAGCAAGCGTCCTTGAGCCCATGAAACGCCGCACGAAGACCGTATTAAAAGGCTTTGCGCTCGTTGTATTCATGGTTGCCATCGGCCTTGCCGCCTACACGAAGCTGCATTTTTCGCCGGCAGCTCCAACGTATCCTGATGACAAATCGATTGAGCTACCGCACCGTCTCAGAACGGCCGATGAACACGATCGGGCGCGCGAACTGAACGGCGGTAATCCGTACATCCTGGCGTTCGACGTGCGCGACGGCGGCTCGTTGCTTTACTATGGCGCATCGCACACGAGTGACCCGAAAGACCCACAGGTTGCAGACATCTCGACGCGTTGGAAAGCATTTAATCCGACCGTTGCACTCTACGAAGGACGGCGCCGGAATTTTGTATTTGGCGCGCTGATAGAACCGTTTGCCGGGCTGCCGGAGCCTGCGCTTGTTCACAAGCTTGCCCGGCGCGACAACGTGTCGTTGTACTCTCTTGAGCCGTCGTACAACGACGAGGTAGCCCAACTCATCGATGAGTTCTCGGCAGAGCGCGTCGCGCTCTACTTCTTCATGCGTGTCTATTCTTCAGAAGCGGGCGGAGTTGCCAATGAAGCGCTGGCCACGGACCTGTTGGCAAAACGCACAGACGTAGATGGCCTGCGTGGATCAATACCATCTCTCGACGCGCTCGATCGCGTCTGGCAACGCGACTTTCCGGATGCAGAGGATTGGCGAACACTTCGAGGTGAACCGGGGTACCTTGCTGAAATAAGCCATGCGTCGCGTCGCATTCGTGGCGAGCACATGGCGCGAATACTGATCGACCTGGTGCGGAAGGGCGAGCGTGTGTTTGCCCTAGTTGGCAGTGGTCACGTTATTCGACAGGAGTGGAATCTGCGCACTGCCCTGAATCAGGAACCCGCGTGGGACCAGCCCGTCGACTCTACAGTCGTCCAACCCTCTACAGACGCCTTACACTGACAGTGAAACTATACGTGACTGCTTCCCGCTTCCGCTTCCTCTTTTTCGTCGCATCATTTCTTGTCCTGGTTGTGCCACAGGCACAGGCACAGGCACAGGCTCAGACTCAGGCTCAGGAAGCGCGCGAAACCCGGGACGTCCTATTCGTCGGGAACAGCTACATCTACTTCAACAATCTGCACGAACTCGTTGCGGCGTTCTCGGCCAAACTGGATGGACCGCTTCTCCGGACTCAGGCGCACACGCACGGCGGCTACACACTGCGCCAACACCTTGAGGACGGTCATGTCGCTGACGCACTTGTGGCGGGGCCGGCAGACGGCTCCTGGGAAACCGTGATCCTGCAGGAACAGAGTTCTCTCGGCGGGCGGGGTCGTAGCGGCAAACTGGGCGACCCGGCGGATTTTCTTGCCGCCGTTTCTGAACTCGATGCACTGATCGGTGCCGTCGATGCAGAGACAATGCTCTACATGACGTGGGCAAAAGAGCACCTGCCCGACCAGATCGCCGGCCTACGCGACGCGTACGACCAGGCCGGACGCGCTGCTGATGCGTCGGTTGCGCCGGTCGGGCTCGCCTGGGCTCGCGTCCGTTTGGAACGCCCCGATGTCGCGCTGTTCACGTCGGATGGATCGCACCCTTCGGGGGCGGGTAGCTACCTCGCCGCTTGTGTGTTTTATTCGCAGATCACGGGGCGCTCAAGTGTCGGGGCACCCACCACCGTTTTCGGTAGTCCGTGGGGCAACGAGAACACCCGGAACCACCTCCTGGCGTCGGCTCGACCGGATGGTCTGGTCGAGCTTGTTACGCTTGACCCGGATCTGGCGCGGTACCTGCAGGAAACTGCCTGGAACGTTGTGCATGAGCGAATGGGCCGCTGAGACGCAGCCGGATGAGTTGTAGGACAAGGATGACAGCGGGCCGCGCACGGGTCCGACGGCTGAACCGTCCTCATCCGATACCGTGTGCACGCTGCATTTTGGACATTGAGAGCAGTTCGAGTTTGTAGAACAGCTCACAACAACAATGCAGAACACACAGTCCCCCACCATGTCACCCACCGAACAGAAGATCTCCGGAAACTGGAAGCAGTTCACCGGCAAGATCAAGGAAACGTGGGGCGAGCTGACCAATGATGACCTCGACCGTTATGAGGGTCAAAAGGCTCAGCTTGAAGGGTACATCCAGGAACGCACGGGCGAGTCCCGGGAAAAGATCCGCGAGAAGATCGACGAGATCGCAGAATCGGTGAAAGCGCGCTTCTAGTGTCGTTGTCGCGTTACGGCGCGACCGTGTTTCCGATATCGTTCCTGATCACCCAACCGAGTTAGCCATGTTACGCTGGTCAATCACCTTCTTTGTTGTCGCCCTCGTCGCAGCCGTGTTCGGCTTTGCCGGAATCGCCGGCGCCGCGGCTGGAATCGCGAAGATCCTGTTCTTCGTCTTCCTGATCCTCTTCGCCCTCTCGCTTGTCTTCGGACGAAGTGCAGTCGCCTGATCGAACAGCGCATCCGCGCCGTGATCATTGCGCTCGGTCGCCCAACCCGGCGGCCGTGCGCTGATTGCGTGCGGATAATATCACCGCTGAACCGACGCACTCACCCATCCCAACCTTAGACAGCTTTATGATCCGCAGAACACAACCTGATCGCCATCCGGCGGCCTCTCCAGGGAGAAGTCGGATTACGGCACACATTCGGTCAACAGTATTCTTCATTGCAGTCGCGCTCTTCCTGGCTGCGTGCAACCAGTCAGATCGTTCAAGTGCCGAATCGGCCGAGGCCCAAGTGCGCGCCGAACTTTCTGACCTGCGCATGACGCTCGAGTCAGGGCTTCAGGACACCGAGACCCGCATCGACGCGTTGAATGCTCGCATTGACGAGGCCGGCGACGAAGCGTCGGCTGAGTGGCGCGAAATGGTCGCATCCCTTGAGGCGGAGTCACAGCAGATCGCCACCGACCTGGAATCTCTTTCAAACGAAACGGCTGAGGACCTCGAATCCACACGCGAGGAGCTGAACCGCAAGCTTGATGAGCTTGAAGCCGGCGTCACCGAAGCAAGACTGACTACGATCGAGACCCGCGACGATTTTGAGAGCGCCGTCGAAGAGGAGATTGCACAGCTCGACGCGAAGATTCAGGAGCTCGAGTCAAACGCAGCGTCGGTTGACGACGAAATGAAGGACACGTATGATTCGGCGCTCAATGAACTACGGGAGCAACGTCAAAATCTTGACGAGTCGTGGCAACGGCTCCAGGAGATGACGGCAGACTCGTACGATGAACTGCGCAGCGACGTAGCGAGTGCTGTAGCAGCGCTTGATCGGAAGGTCAGCGCGGCAGCCCGCGACTTGAAGGATTCCGCGTAACGTCAACGTAACACAAACGCGGTTCATCAGCATCCGCCGTTAGAAAAGGCCCCGGGCGAATACTCCGGGGCCTTTTCTGTTACTTGTATCCGGCGTCACCGAGCGATATCGTGTAGCCGCTGATCGTTGGTCAGTCAGACGAGTTGAAAGGCTCGGACTCGGCCTCAGGATAGCCGCCTACAGATCAAGGATGTCCTGCAGTTCGCTGCTGACGCCGAAGAACGGTGACTCGGGGCCGCCGTTTGCACTACCGGCAACGAACGTCGAGTCGTGCAGCAGCCAGGCGGGACGAGACTCGTCCGCCAACAAGGCGACACTCGATTCGAACTCGAGATGGTATGTCCCGGAAGTCACATCGAGCAACGTCTGCTGAAACTCGCCCGCTTGAACGGCTCCGGTGAATGGCCTATCCGACACAACGAACAGCCCACCCTTCATCGATCCTGCGTAGACAAAGAAGAAGCTGAAGGGATCCTGTGTGAGGCCGGCAACCGTCCCGATTTGCTCACCGTTGATTCGGGCAGCGCCCTTCTTCGCCGTGAAACTGACTGCACCTGATTCTTCACTCGAATTGATTCCCGCTTCGTCGTCGCCGGTAAGATCAACAAGTGTGTCAGGATCACTTCCGAGGTCCGTGACTTGATCGCCAGTGCAACCAGCAGTAAAGCTGACCACCAGGGCGGCCACGAAGAGGACAATCGGGCCACCGAATATGCGATGTGTGCTCATGATTGATTACCCAGCCGCAGTTTATTGGTGCGGTGTGCGGCACGCAGGTAATCTACGCACGCAAACGGCGAATTCAAGTGCATTTATCCGGTCGGACCTGTGCGCCATCGGGCGACGCCAATGCCGTTTTCTCCCGCCACAGAGTAGAACAGCCACGTCGTGTGGCCATCCACGAAGACGTAGGGATCACGCAGGGCATGGACGGGGCCTGTTTCTTCTCCGACAGCCGAGGCGTTTATCGGGAGGTCAGCACCCTCGTAGGTAGTCTCCGGCGCGAGAAGCTCCCGCACAACGGGCTCGTACGGATTCGTCCACATCTGCTCCGGGTTGATCGCCGTGACAAGCAACCGCTCTGGCGCGTCGCCAATCCGCGAAAAAACAACCTCGACGGAATCGTCATGAGCAAGCACCGCTGCGTGACGCATTCCTTCGATAAACAACGGGCCTGACTCAAACGGGCCGCGTCGGCTTGCTGCACGGAGCAGGACACCCCCAGGGCCCCCACGCTTTTTCGCAACCGCCCACCAGCTACCACCCCACGAAAACGCACGCAGATACGGAAGACCTTTGGGCTCAGCGGCAGCAGTAAATGTGAGTCCGTCCTGTGATTCCGCAAGATAGGTTGTCTGCTTCCAGGTCGAGGTGTCGTCAACACTGTGAAAGAACATCATCACGCGCTGCAGGTCGTGATCGACAAGAACATCGGGCGACGCAATGTGGTCAGTGGCGGGGGTATCGGCCAGATCAAGCACGCCCCCGTCGTAAATGCGCCACGGTCCCTCAACATCATCGGCGTATGCCATTCGGATGAACGACCCACGATGGTGCGCAAAATACATGTAGTAGCGACCGAGTGGCTCTGCAATCCATGGCGGCGCCGCAATCACCGAAGGACCGTTGATATTGTCGTAGCTCCACTCGGCGACGTTCCCCTCGGTCGATGGGTCGATGATCGGGTTCGACGCACTACGCTGTGGCCGTTCAGAAACGGCACTATCGGCGCAACCGGCTACCAGGATCAGCAAGGCACCGAGAGCAAGAGAGTGGTGGCGTCGCAGCATAGGCGTCCCGCTGCGTTTGTAGGCTGGGTTTGTAGGCTGGGTTTCTGGGCCGGCGTTCTGGGTCGGCGTTCCGGGCCGGCGTTCAACAACCAACTCAAGTTCGCCGAGTGCTCCAGCGAAATCAAGCGGCGTCCGACCTGCTTCGCATTGCGATTGGCGACAACGCCAACCATCTTGCGAGGCGGGTAGGCCTCGAGACACTACCCAGGTGACTATACGCCATTATCCGAGGAACGCATCGTGACCAGGGAAGCCATTCTGGATCGCTTAAGCCGCGGCAGAACCGACGTCGTTCACGAACTACTTGCCCTCCACAATTGGCAAGAAGTAATCGCCGAAGGGCGCATCAAGCCGCTGCAGTGGCTGGTCTACTACGACGATGTGACCGCGATGAAGGCCGTTCTTGCCGCCGGCGGTGACCTCGATTCGATCTCTTTAAACGAGGAACTCGGTAACGCCGCCTTCTTTGGCCACTGGCGGATGTGCGACTTCCTGATTCTGCATGGGGCCAACCCGCGGTATGCTGACCCGACGACGGGTGAAACACCGTTGCACAACGCGCTCGCCAAAGCGGGGCGCCCGTACTTCAGGTGGGTGGTACGTCTGCTGCTCGAGCACGGCGCCGACCCAAATGCGCGTACAACGCCTGGCCAGGAGACCGGCGCCTTTATGCGCGACGTGCGGACGTGTGGTGAGATGCCGCTCCACCGTGCAGCCGCGTACGCCGACGCCGAGACGATCACGTTGTTGCTTGAGCACGGCGCCGACAAAGAGGCGCAGGATGCCAACGGCGACTCTCCGCTGACATGGGCGAGCCGACACCAGCGCCCGGGCACGATCCTGGCACTGCTGGCTTTTGGTCCGCACAGGATTGGGGAACGCTCCCGCCGCCTGATCACGAGTGACCACGGGGCCGGCTGGGGCAATGGCATGGAATGGAACTTTGTCGGCGACTACTTGCCGGAGTCGTCCGAACAAATCTCGCGGTAGAATTCCGCAATCGTTCGACTTCCGTATGCAGGCGCAATCATGTCGCGCGCCATTACGCTCAGAAAGAACTCCAGCGGTCCATACGTTTTGCTTGATGTGAACACCCGCGCGAGTTTCATGACTGCGCGACGCACTGCATCCGGTATGGCAAGAATGTGCGGCTTTTTGCCAACGGCCGAAAACGCGAGATCCGCGATCTCGCGCTGCGATAGTATTTCTGGGCCACCCACCTCTATTTCGGATATCCCGGATTTCACACCTGTTACCGCATCAACGCAAACATCGGCAAGATCGGCTCCGTGAATCGGATTTGCCCGTGTGCTGCCGTCCCCGAAGACATACACGCGGCCGCGGCGCGCCATTTCGACAAAAGCCGACAAATCACTGAAGAAGCCGTTTGGCCGAATGATCGCATACGAGATTCCGCTCGTCTTGAGCTCATCAACAAACCGTTCCTTCGCCTCACAGATCTTCAGCTCTCGCATCGAGTCGCCGTTAAGCACCGAGACGTAGACGAAGCGACTAACACCTGCAGCCGACGCAGCGTCGAGCAGGTTGCGGTTTGCCCGGTAGTCAACGTCCATGTATGTCAGACCATCTTTTTGTCGTGTAATTCCGATGGTCGAGATAACCGTACCGACACCCTGCATAACGCCACGCAGTGTTTCCGGCCGCGTCACCTCAGCGGTGACAACTTCTGTATACTCCCCGATCTGCCCGGGAAGTGAGCGCGGGTTGCGCACCAGCAGCCGGGCCGGCATACCGCGCCGCTTCAATTCGCGCGCGATATACCGACCCAGGTATCCTGTTGCCCCGGCAAGTAGCGTGTATTCTTTCACGGTTCTATCGGAAGGGGTAGAAACTCAAGCCGAAGTGGATACGTGCACCGGTGAGTTTGATGTCTGCGTCCTCCCAATCGCCGTCAACCTCGCGCTCCATAAGGCTCCCCGGCGTGAACACCATCCCCGCGTCGAGTGCAACTGTTGGTGACAGGAAGTAGAGCGCGCCTCCACCCAGCGACAGGCCAGCACCTCCATACGCGATGTCGATGTTGTCAAATGCGCCCGAGCCTTCGTACCCGAGGCCGATGACGCTGAGAGCCGCGTCTGCATAAGGGACCAGCTTTCGACCGCTACGGAAATGGAATCGACCACCCAGCTCCACGTACACCATTCCGTAGTCGTCATCGGATTCATGGCCGAGAAAGCCATTTCCACCATTCATCCCCGCGCCGTCAATACCGAGATACAGCGTAAACCGGTTGGAGAACCCATACCCCGCGCGAAGTCCGATACCGCCGCCATCAGCGTCTCCGACGCCGTCAAACGCCATGCCGTGACCGCCAAATCGAAGGTGTAAGAAGAGCCCGTCTGTGCTCGACGCCGCCGAATGAAAAGAAGGCGAACCCGGCGTTGTCTGCGCGTTGGCGCCGGTGGGGATGCTGATCGCGACAGCCACCAGCATGATCAGTACGATGCAACGAGCAATGCCCCGAGAAATATCAATCGATGCTTTCAAAACGTTCGGTAGTTTGTGTTTCGAATTGTGCCGCGACCTATCGCGGCCTGACGAACAATAGATACCAACCCCCGAACCCGTGACACCTGACCAAATGCGCACAAGTGCTATCACTTTGCGCCACCTGATCCGGGCACACACAAATGAAGGTTAGCAAGGCTCTCGTATACCGAATGATCACCACGATGGTGGAGGACCATCCCGCACGCGACGCTCTTATCGCCGAGCTTGGCGTTGAACCGGGTGTCGAAGGCCACCCTCTGGACGAGATGGTTCCCGTCGCGCAACTCAACGCAGCGCACCACCACATCGCCAGGTATCTCAACGACGACTTCGCAAGCTGGCGGTTCGGATTCCTCTTTGAGCCGGACTCGATCGGCATCCTTGGATACCTCTGGAGACATACGGCAACGCTCGAAGACATGATGGACCATCATGTCAAGTACCTCGGGCTTCTCATGGATGTCGTCTCTGCAACGTTCCTTCCCGTTGATGGTGGACGCAGGATCGAATGGCGGCCAGACCCCCGATGGGTTCGCCAGGACCCCATCGGCGTACAACGCGAACACGAAGCCGCGATCGGTTTCTTCAGCAAAGCCATGCAGGTAATGACCGGCCTTCCGCTGATGCCAAAGTCGATTACGTTTCAGCGTTCTCGGCCGGCTGCTTTCCCCGAATCATTCCGGCCGTATCTGGACGTCTCCACGTTTGACGAGGAACTCCACAGTATCACGTTCCACGATGCTGATCTCAGGCGACCACTGGTCTCCCACAATCCGCACATTCTCTCCACGTTGCAGGGTTACGCAGCAGACGTTCTCGAAGCGCTGGATGCCGGAGAAGGCGACCTGCCCTCGCAGGTTGAGGAGACGCTCATCAGGAGCTTCTCTGGCTCCTTCCTTCAAATCCACGAGGTAGCGGAGATGTACAACATGAGCGCGCGCAATCTCCAGCGACACCTGAGTGAAGCGGGCACGAGCTTCCGCCGGATCCTGAACGATGTCAAACTCAGTCTCGCGAAGACGTATCTCAACGACCGTGAACTGTCGGTGAGCGAGATCGCGTTTATTCTGGGGTACGCGGAGCTTCCCGCGTTTATCCGCTTCTTCAGGAAGCACACGGGGCTGAGTCCGGGTGACTTTCGCCGGTAGGGACGTTCATCCGGGGTTGCCGCTCGTAGCCATGCGCGCGAACATTCCGTATTCTGCACCTACCTACACCCAGCCGAACGCCAATGATCGCCGCAACAGGGCACAGCCACGAACTTGACTCCGCTGACGCAATCGCAGAGGCCCTCGGTCAGTGCGCTGAGGCACTCGGGGGCAAGCAACCCGGCGGCGGGCTGCTGTTCGTTGGAATCGATCATGACTTCCAGGTCATTCTCGACGCAATCGAAGCGCGCTATCCGGGAGTTCAACTGATCGGATGCACGACGCACGGCGAGTTATCAACCGACGGCTTTGCCGAGGACTCCGTGTCGCTGATGCTCTTCCACTCCGACAACGTCGCCTTTGGTGCCGGTGTTGGCGAAAACGTGCGCGCTGATCCGGAAGGAGCCGCGCGGTTGGCCGTTGGGCAGGCACGCGATGGCCTCACGTTGCCGATTCGGCTCGGCATCACGTTGCCGGAAGGCCTTGGCCTCGACATGAAGCTGGTCACCGACAGTCTGCACGACGCGCTTGGATCAGAGGCCACGTTGTGCGGCGGCATGGCCGGCGATCAGGTGCAGTTCAAACAGACGTATCAGTTCTGCAACGGTCGCGTCTATTCCGATGCCGTTCCCGTTCTTGTACTTGCCGGACCAATTACACTGAGCTTCGGCGTCGCCAGCGGATGGGTTCCCATGGGTGAACCACATCAACTCACCCGAACCGAAGGCCAGACGATCTACGAGGTCGATGGCGAACCGGTCAAAGATGTCTGGCAACGATACTTCGGTGGGTTCGACATCCGCGGCTCACGGAATCAGTTCGCGGTTTATCCGGAGGCAGCGGAGAAGGGTGAATTGCGGGAGTTCTACCTCTGCGCGCCGTCCCACTTCCAGGAAGATGGAGGCCTCGCAACGCTCAACCCCATCATTCCCGGAGCGATGATCCGCTTTTCGGATGCTACCCGGGACCAGGTACTGGAGGGCACGACAACATCAGTGAACGCGGCCGCTGAATCTTTCGACGGGACACCTGACGCGGCACTGGTTTTTTCCTGCGCTGGGCGTCACGCACTGCTCGGTACGCGCATCGCGCAAGAGATTGAATTGCTGCAGAACCGACTGGGGTCCTCCACGCCCGTAGCGGGTTTCTACACGTACGGCGAGATCTGTCCGCTGCCCGGCTCGCCGATGCCCTACACGCATGGCACTACGTTCGTAACCGTCTTGCTTCGCGAGGAATCATGACAGACGGTCAGCCGTCACCGGAAAAGCTGGAAAAGGAGGTTCGAGTGCTGCGCCGCAAGCTCGAACGTTCTGAATGGCACCGCGCCGACCTGGAGAACCAGCACGACCGAGACCAGCACCTCTACCGCCGGCTGCACTCGGAGCTTGAGGCGGCGCACCGCGAAGCAGAGATACAGGCTGCGCTGGAGCGTGTGCGTGCGCGTGCCATGGCGATGCACGCGTCTGAAGAATTGCTTGAGGTGATCTTCACGATCCACCGCGAGTACGCCGGACTCGGCTTCGACTGCGGTGCCTTCTGGCAAACCCGATATACTGAAGAGAGCTACCACAAAGCGCTTACCGGAATTGGCGGCGACAAGGTCGCGGCAATCATGGAGTTACCCCGCGATTTCGCAAGTAATCCGGCGCTGGCCGCCTGGGAGCGCGGTGACGAAGTGATCGGGGTCTTCAAGTTTGATGTCGATGCGGCCTGCGAGTACCACCACCACATGGTGTCCAAGGGCAAGTACTTCGAAGTTGATCCCGAGGCGATCACGCAGGAGATGATCCGCGAAAACCACGGGTGGACGTTTGTCCAGGCGCGCACGTCGCACGGCGAAATCGGATACTCGCTCTGGGGCGAAACCGACCCAACCGAAGAAGCCAAAGACGTCCTCGTTCGTTTCGCAAAGACGTTCGACCTGGCTTATCGACGGTTCCTGGACCTTGAGCAGGCTGAGGAGCGCGCCCGCGAAACACAGACACAGCTTTCGCTGGAGCGCATCCGCACCCAGAGCATGCGGATGCAGCATTCCAGCGAACTCGTCGCCACGTCAACAGTCTTTCACGAACAGCTCCTCGCGCTCGGCGTCGCGTCTGAGTTTTCGTATGTCTGGCTTCCCGATGAAGCCGCCGGGAAGCACCAGTTCTGGGCCACGTGGGCAGAGGTAGATCCCGATGGCAAGACGGTGTTTCGCAGCAAAGCCGTGACGTACGACCTCGACAAATCTGAGCCGTACACGGCGGCCTGTTTTGCGGCGTGGGAAAGTGACGATCCGATCTGCGTCGCGCCGATTCCAACAGAGGAGGTTGACGACTTTTTCGGCGCGTGGCCCGAACTGCTCGACGGTGCTGAGCACATGAAGCGCGAGCTGTTCCCCGAAGGCCTTTATTACACCGAAGCCTACATGCGATTCGGGTGCTTCGGCATCAACATCCGCAATGAGCCAACACCGCGGGAGCAAGACGTCATCCGACGATTTGCAACCGAGTTCGAGCAGGCGTACACGCGCTTCCTCGACCTGCAGCGGGCTGAGGTCCAGGCACACCAGGCCGTGCAACAGGCGGCACTGGATCGCGTTCGCGCAGAAATCGCTTCGATGAGAACGGCCGCGGACCTCGAACGCATTACGCCACTCATCTGGCGTGAGCTCACCACGCTGGGCGTGCCGTTCTTTCGATGCGGGGTCTTCATCATGGACGAAGACAAGCGAGAGATCGAAGCCTTCCTGACCACGCCGGATGGACAGTCGCTCGCGGCGCTGCGACTACCGTACGAGATCACGCCGACGACCACCGCGGCCGTTGAACACTGGCGCGACGGAAACGCATACGCCACGGAGTGGGATCGCGAGCAATTTGAGCGCTGGGTCCACACGATCATGTCTCACGGCGTTCTCGCGGATGAGCGGCGATACGAAGGAGACCAGGATCCGCCAGAGAATCTCGCGCTGCACTTTGCACCCTTCAAGCAGGGAATGCTTTACGTTGGCAGCGAGGCGGCGCTGGACGCGGAGGCGCTGGACTCGGTACGTGCGCTGGCCGAATCATTTGCCGTCGCTTACGCGCGCTATGAGGATTTTCAACGCCTGGAGGCGAAGAATCGCGAGGTTGAACGGGCGATGGCTGATCTGCGTGCCGCGCAGCAGCAGCTCGTCCAGCAGGAAAAGATGGCGTCGCTCGGCGCGTTGACTGCAGGCATCGCGCATGAGATCAAGAATCCGCTGAACTTCGTCAACAACTTTGCCGCGCTGTCGCAGGAACTGATCGACGACCTCAACGACGAATCAGACCCCGAAGAACGGGCGGCTATTCTGGACGACCTGAAGCAGAACGCGGCCAGTATCGAAGAACACGGCCGCCGCGCTGACGCCATCGTCCGGTCAATGATGGACCATGCACGGACCGGCAGCGGCGACCGTCGCAAAGTGATGGTAAACGAGCTGATCGACGAATACGTCAACCTTGCTTACCACGGGAGGCGTGCCCGCGACAGCACCTTCAATGTTGACCTCGTTCAGAATCTGTCTGACGCCGTCGGAGAGGTTGAGCTGTTCCCGCAGGAAATCGGACGTGTCTTGATTAACCTGCTCGACAACGCGTTTGACGCAATCAGTGACCGGGCCGGTGAAGCCGCCGCAGATGCTGATGGGGGTACGTTTCAGCCAACGGTGACGGTTTCAACCGCAGTTAAGGGCAGTAGCCTTGAGCTACGCGTTTCGGATAACGGCACCGGCATCCCTGATCATGTCAAGGCCAAAGTGTTCGAGCCCTTCTTCACGACCAAGCCTACCGGAGAAGGAACCGGACTTGGTCTTTCCCTGAGCTACGACGTCATCACGCAGGGGCACGGTGGCTCCATGGTTGTCGAGAGCGAGAAAAACGTCGGGACAACCTTTGTCATTACGCTGCCGCTAAGCTAGTCCGAACCCTGCGCGCCCCGGTACGCCGCGGGCGTACGCAGGAGGAACATGGCGCCGATCACGCAGCATCCGAAGATGAAACCTTCTGCTACACCGAGCAGGACCTGCGTCGCCGGACCAAAACTGACCTCGCCAAGCATCGCGCCAAACCGGTCAAGCTCCAGCCGGGAATCGGAAAACGACCTGGCGACAAGATCCAGGCTCCCGCCCATCATGCGACCGCCAGCGAGTGGCAACAACCCCCCGGTGATGGCGCCGGCAATACCAGCACCGACTGTCGCATAGCGCCGCACAACAACTCTCGAACCCCGGCGTGCGCCGCGACGCGCTCCGACCAGCGCCCCAAGCGCGAGTGCCGCCCCCATCGCGGCACCCTCGGGTCCACCCGTAATTCCCGCCGGAGCACGCCCGAACAACAGGTTAAAAGCGTCTACGCCGAGAAGTTTGGCGGATGCGCCCACCACGAGTCCGCCGACTGCCGCTGCCAGAACCGGCGCCAGGCGAAAGAAACCAACGCGGCGCCGCTGCAGAAGCCCGACACCGGCAAGTCCCACCCCTACGCCGAATCCGCCGATTGCTCCGGCGAGAACCGATAAGCTGATCACAACAAGCAGCGTCGAGATGGTGCCCGCCGCGGCGTCAACCGATGCGAGGCCGAACCCATACAGGAGGCCGACAAAGATGCCGGCGGTGCCGCCACCCACTGCACTGAGACCAAGCTCGGATGCGGCAGTTTGCATACGCCGGGAAATGCCGGATTCGACGCCACTGACACCCATACTGACCGCGTCCATAGAACCCGGGGCGGTAGCCTCCGCATCATGGCCGTCCGGCGCATGGCGCACATCACTCGCGTCGAGTGCGGGGAGAGACTCAACCGCAGCCACAAACCGGTAGCCGTGGCGGGGCACCGTCTGGATATATCTCGGATTTGCCACGTCATCGCCGAGCTGCTTGCGGACCTCTTTGATGCACTGAGCGAGGGCACTGTCGCTCACAACGACATCGTGCCAGACTTCCGCAAAAAAGCGGTCCTTTTCGATCAACGTGCCGGGCTCCCGCACAAGCAGGATCAGGGCATCAAAGTACCTGGCGTTCAGCGGCAGGCGCTCGTCGCCTTTCCAGAGCTGACGGTCTTTGATGTCGAGCACAAAGTCGCCGAATCGATATCGGGGGGCGCCCAACGCCTGATCATTGATGTCGCTCATCCCAACCTTGAAAACTGCTCAAATGTGCCTCAAGCCGCTCAGTCGTCGATCCCTTACGATGCTGTCAACAACACAATCCGGCAATCAATCTACACGGCGTCCAATGAAAACCCGACTATCTCTGTTGATCGTTGGCCTCGGATTCGCCTTGCTGCTCTACATGATCCTCGTCGAGGACGAGCCCGGAGCGGTCCCGCTCGTGATGATCGCGGCAGGCCTGTCGTGGTTCCTGATAATCCGGCGACAGCAGCGACGGGACGGCCAGCAGCAAGGCCAACAGGAAGGGAGACGGGCAAGCCGACAATCCGCATAATAAGGCCTGGGGAAGGCCACAACGAAGACGGGAGGGTGCTGCGGGCCAAGCCTTAGAAAAGCCTCACACGTGCCTCAGACCCTGAACCGATCCCCAACGTTGTCAATCAAACACTGAACGTCTAATTACCCGATATCGAAGATGCATCCGCAGTCAACTTCACCACAACCGGAGGGCGCGACCGGTACCCGGCGACTCAGAATCGCAGCCTGGTCGCTGGGCGCACTCATCCTGCTTGTCCCTGCCGTTGTTATGCAGTTCACCGACGAAGTGAACTGGGGCCCAGAGGATTTTGGCGCCGCGGCCGTACTTGTACTGGTCGCGGGCACTGCGCTTGAATTCACCGTCAGGAAGTCCGGCAACACCGCTTATCGACTTGCCGCGGGTGTTGCCATTTTTGCGGGATTCGCCCTCATCTGGGTCAACCTTGCTGTCGGACTCACCGGACCGGAAGGCGACCCCTTCGACCTCATCTACGGCGCGGTAATCCTGACGGCACTGGCCGGCGCCGGATTGGCGCGTTTTGAAGCGCCCGGTATGGCAAGGGCAATGTTCGCGGCCGCCGCCGTTCATGTCCTGATCATAGCGATCGCCTTACTGGCAGGGAAGCACCACTCCCCCGTCACATCAGTGGGCGAGATTGCGGGCGGCAACGGCGTGTTTATGCTGTTCTGGATCTGGTCGGCGCTTCTGTTCAGAAAGGCAGCGGAACCGAGCCAATCATGACCAAACTCTTCCGGCAAGATCACGAACGTAACGCAGGAATCGTCGTGCGGACTAGAGCTGTATCACGTACGTCAGTTTGGCAACGCCCACCTGATTATTCAGCGATGCTGCTCTCGGGTCAAACCGATCTTCGGCGTCAAGGAAGTTGTAGTTCGTGTTGAACACAAGGAATAGGTCGGCACCCGGCGAGTGAATCCAGTCGATCCGGATGTTTGCCTGCAGGTCACCCGAGAAGTTATCGTACTGGATCAGCGCTTTTGCGAACAGCTTTCGGCTGTAAGCCGCGTTGATGTTCATCGTGAACGTCGTTGCCTCAAAGTTGCCGTTTGTGATTGGCAGATCAAACGTGGTGTGCGACAGGACTGCCTGAAAGTTCAGATACTTCCCGGTTCGCATGCCAATGCCGCCGCTGTAGTTGTTCCGCGTGCCGCCAAAGTAGTCCGAGAACCTCACGTCACCCTGCACCGAAAAGAACTTGCTGTTGTCGGTACGGAATCCCGCTTGAATTGCATTTGAGGTGTAGTCACCGGCGACAATTTCGGCGTCGGGCCGAATAAAGAACGAGTTGTCCAAACGCTCGAAGTTGCGAGAGCCGACAAGGGTAACACGATCGTTTGCGCGCAACCGCACGCTGGTGTTCACTCCGAGGTTGGAAGACTGCTTTTCGTTGTCCTGCCCGTTTGTGAGCGAAGCAAACGTTGTGACCGAGTACGAGCGAACAACTGCCCCGCCAAGCTGCGGCGAATAGCCTGCCGAGACAGAGTAGTCTTTCATGTCGCGCCTGCGCACAAAGCCGAGCGCCGGATTGAAGTTCTTCCCGACGTTTGAGTAGCCCGAGCTAAGTGACCAATCAGCGTTTCTCAGCGACAGGTTCACGCTGCCGGCGCCATCCGACATGTCCGGCACGCTGTCAATAACGCGCGTGTACCACCCGTTTACCTCGCTGTTACCCCAGAATCGTCTGCGCGCATCCACCCCAACCGCGCGGTTATACGCGCCCTTCTCTTCCAGATTGGTCACAATTGCGCCAACCGTCGTTCGATTAAACACATCCGCACGAACGCGCGCAACCGTGTTGTTTGCGGATGACAGGTCCAGCGCCTCGTTCTTGCCGGTCTGTATGTTGAGCACGCCGACGGACAACTTGTCAAACTGCCCAACCACACGTGCACCGGCGAGGATGTCGTTGGAGATACCGATGCGTCGTGAAAAGAACGTCTCGGTTGAACGCGAGTCGCCAAACTCAAAGAGACCCGCGCGCTCAAGGAAGAACTCACGCTTCTCCGGGAAAAACAGGTTGAACCGTGTCAGATCGAGCTGAACCACGTCCGATTCAACCTGCGCAAAGTCGGTGTTCACCGTCACGTCCAGCGTTACGTTCGGGTTCACCGCCCACTTGACGTCGATACCCGCGTCGGCTTGCGTATCTGTGTCGGTCACATCAGCGTCGACGCGGAACTCCTGCGCGCCTGCAATCACGTACGGCTTGATCAGCACGTTGCGTCCGCGTTCGACGTTCTGGACGCCGCGAAGCGTGGCGTACTGTGACACCTGGAAGATCCCCGCGCTGTAGCGCCGCGGAATAAACGGCCACATCGATCGCTCACCCGTGC
>JAUIJQ010000462.1 GCA_030431165.1 Rhodothermia bacterium
GGAGGTACATACAACCGCGTTTGCGTCATCATCGGTTGACGCGCTACGTCACACAACATTCTATAGACACCGCATCTACAGTCGCGACGAGAAGAGCCTCGCGGATGCATACGTCGGCCTCTTTGTCGATGGAGACATCGGATTTGAAGGGGACGACTTCATGGGCACAGACACGTTGCTGCAGATGGCGTTTTTCTATAACGGCGACAACGACGACGACGATGTGGGCGGTGCAAAGGGGTATGGGGAAGCGCCTCCCGCCGTCGGTGTGACGTTCCTTCAGAGCCCTGTGGGGCTGACTCAGACGATCCCAACTTGGGGGTCTCACCACTGGCCGGACGGATATCCGATAACATCCGTGGACCACTACAATCGCCTGCAGGGTCGGTGGATCGATTCGACCAGAATGACATTGGGCGGCGACGGATACGGCGGAGCCGGTCCTGTTGCCAACTACGTATTTCCAGACGATCCGGGTCTGTTCTGGAGCGAACTTGCGCTTGATGCCGGCGGGCTGCCAGGGTCGCCTAGTGATCGATCGTTGGCGATGTCGAGTGGGCCGTTCACGTTTGATCCGAACGACGAGGTCGTGTTGTCCTATGCAATCGTGTGGTCGCGATCAACTGACAACCTCGCATCGGTGACTCAGTTGAAGTCGGATATGGAGGAGGTGCGTCGGTACTGGGAGGCGACCGTCACGAGTGTGACAGTTTCCGAGTCCGCTGAAAATGAGCGCGTCGTTGACCTGGAGCCGGCTTATCCGAACCCGTTCGATGACGCTGCGACGATGGTTTTGCGGCTGCGGGAGCCAGTACTTGTCGAACTGACCCTGTTCGACCTACTTGGTCGCGAAGTGCGGCGCCTCCTTTATCGCGACTTGGGCCAGGGTGTTCACTCGGTAGCGGTCCACGGAGAGACGCTCCCTGACGGTCTTTACTTTGTTCGACTCAGGGCAGGCCATCAAACGGAATACCAGCGGATCATACGGCGGGCTACAGGCAGGTAGTTGCTATCTGGCTTCGTCGGCGATTGGCCACAAGCCAACAACCTGGTTCTGCATTATATCCGCCCATGTCACCGAGTCCAGCGCTGCCGCGTCGAGTAGCGCGCCGGCATATTCGTTGGGCTGGAATACCGGGTAGTCGCTTCCGAAGACAATCCTGTCCGGTCCCAGGCGCCTGATATCGCGCCTCAACGCTTCTGCGTCGGCCGCCGACGAAGGCGGGACACCCTCGGATTCCTCGGACAACCAGACCGCTGAGAGATCGAAGTAGATGCCTGCCCGGTCACGACCTGAATCGGCCTCATCGTCTAGCCACGCGACGAACACGCCGAGAACGTCCTGAGACCATGCCGCGTAGCCGCCGCTGCCGCCCAGGTGCGGTATGATCATGGTCAAACGGGAATATGGGGCAATGACGATATCGATAAAACGCTGAATATCACCGGCTACCAATCCGCGCTGCTGCGGATCAAGATGAACCATAAGTGGCAGTCGGGCTGAATCCGCAATCGCGGCGATTCGCGCCAGTTGACGGAGCTGCCGCACATCGCGCAGGTCGGCACCGGCACTGGCAAGGTGCAGCTTAATTCCCGAGGTGTGCAGGTCACCAAGGCACCGATAAATCTCGGCGAGCGCATAAGGTCTGAGGAAATCGACACCGCAAAACGCGACGGCGCGACCCGGGTAATGACTTGCCTCTCGGGCGACGTGATTGTTCTCAAACCGAACTCGTTCAGCTTCGTCTGCCTCATTGATGTCCAGTGCTGTTCGGAATGACTCCTGCCCGTACAGGTGGGCCATTGGAACAAAGACCGCCCTGGGCGCGGCTTGCGGATTGGGCTCGATACCATCTGTTGTGGCCAAGTACGATGTGGCCTTTGTGTACATGGAATCCGGCCGTGAAAATGGAACGCCAAGTGACTTCCAGTCGGCCACAAGCTGCGGACTCAGCAGGTGCACGTGGTGGTCGACAAAAACGACTCGCGGCTTAGGGGATTCGCCGGCGGATTGTGCGACGTCGGCGGCGCAGTGAAATCCGGCAGCCGCGAACATCGCGATGGACATCGTGAATGTGAGGCGACTGCTCGACGCTGTCACCACTATGCGGCGGACTCTGGTGATCGTGCTCACGCGATTCTGTTGCACAGCGAATTGGACTGGCAGCGGGCTGGTCGTGGACTGGCTTCGGGTTTTTCAGCAAAAAGAAGGTAACTCGTGGCGCAGGGTTCTTTCCGAGATGGTGTGGCGAATCAGTACCGGCGCTGCCAGAACACTTCCATTCAGAGGTGCCAACGACCGTTCAGCGCCCCGTTTTGACCGCCAAGTCACATGGCTATGCCGATAACGACCCAATAGCTTACAATTTATTACTCGCTACCGCCTGAATGAGTACCAAGGCTCTCCCTTTACGAAGCCATGTTTGAAGCCATGTTTGGAGCCATGACCAGAGTCACCAGATTGACGCCCGGAGCCAGGTCCGGACACGTGTCCTATGTCATGTTAAGGCTGTCGATTCTGGGTGTCTTGCTCTTTCCTGTCAGCATCGCGCAGGCACAAGTTGGATCCTGCGACTACGGGCAGTTTGCTACCGTGCTCGATGTCAATAACGTAGCGGCGACGCTGCAGACCACTGGCTTTATTACGGGTTCCGGAGGGGCTTCGTTCTACGAAGTTCCTGCTGGCATGGACTCGGAGAGCATGGGTGATACGCAGCTGTTCATTGGTGGAATTGTTAACGGCGAGACCCGATTTGCTGGCAGTCGTAGTCAGAATAGTTTTGACGGTGAGTATTGGCCGGGTCCAATCGATGAGTTCGGACTGCCGCCGCAAGACTGCTCCGAGTACGACAGAATCTGGACAGTCACGCCAGACGATGTCGTCGCCTACGAAGAAGGGGGTGCTCCAACGCAGGACCTCGCTGATTGGCCGACCGGCCTTGGCGCGCCAACGGTGGATGCATCCGGGGAAGAAATCGACCTGACACTGCTGCCGCTGTCGCAGCGTCGCGACCGGGTGATTGACCTTGACGCCGGTGAGCGACCGCGAATCCTCGGTTCTCAAATGAGCTGGTGGATACTCAACGACAACGGCAACGCGCACGACTGGGTGGTGTCAGACCCACTGGGTATTGAAGTACACGTGTCGGCCTTTGCGTTGAAAGACGACCCGGCATTGGAAAACTCGACTTTCTTTCGTCTCCGCATCTTCAATCGAAGCGCAGCGCTAATCGAGCAGACATTCGTCGGCTATCACACGTACGCTCGAATCGGTTTCTACAGTCCGCTATACCTTGCCGCTGACACGACGCGCGACATGGCGATTGTCTACAGCGAAACAAACGACATTGGCGCTGATGGACCATACTGGCCCGGCCCACCGGCTGTCGGCATTGACTTTGTTGATGGCCCGGAGTTGGAGGGCGGTGTGCCATTCCGCATG
>JAUIJQ010000463.1 GCA_030431165.1 Rhodothermia bacterium
ACTGCACGATCTCCTCGGTCGCAAACGACATCTCGACGTCAATCTGCGTGAACTCGGGCTGACGGTCCGCCCGCAGGTCCTCGTCGCGAAAACACTTGACGATCTGGAAGTACCGGTCGAGTCCGGCAACCATCAGGATCTGTTTGTACGTCTGCGGCGACTGTGGTAGCGCGTAGAACTTTCCGGGGTGGACGCGGCTCGGAACCAGGTAGTCGCGCGCACCTTCAGGCGTCGACTTCATGAGTACCGGCGTCTCAATCTCGAGGAAGTCGTGTTTGTCAAAGAACGCCCGCGTCGCCTGGTACACGCGGTGCCGCAACATGAGCTTGTTCTGCAACTCGGGCCGGCGCAAGTCGAGGTAGCGGTACCGAAGGCGCATGTCCTCGTTTGCAACCGCTGCCTTTTCTTCCTGAACCGAAACCTGGAAAGGCAGCTCTTCAGCCGTGTTCAGTATCGCCAGATCTGATGCGCGTACCTCGATGTCGCCGGTTGGCATCTTGCGGTTTCGGCTTTCCCGAACAGCTACCGTCCCCACAACCGAGACAACAAATTCGTTGCGCAGCCGCGTGGCCAGTTCGTACGATTCACCCGACTGGGTCGAAAAGACTACCTGCGTAACACCGTGACGATCGCGCACATCGATGAAGATGAGTCCGCCGAGGTTGCGCCAGGTGTCAACCCAGCCTTTGAGGACAACGTTGCTGCCGGCGTCGGATTCGCGCAGCGCGCCGCACGTATGCGTTCGTTCGGGATGCGGGTCGGATGGGAGTGGAATCTGCGTAGCCACGGAAGTCTTCGATTGTGACGGGAGCCGCCGACATTGGCGCGCTCCGGAAGGGCCTGAATATACCCAATAGCCCAAATCTCTATATTCACTGTCCCTCCATGAAGGGCGAGCCGCACCAACACACGGTACCACAGGAGTCAGGGAAACGATGGTCTACGTTGCTTTCATCGCGATCTACCTTTTTGGTCTGATCGGTATCGGCGTCTGGAAGTCGACGCACATCAAGACGCAGGCGGATTTTGCCGTAGCGGGTCGCTCCCTCACGCCGTGGGTGCTTGTGGGCACGATGCTCGCGACGTGGGTGGGCACAGGATCGATCCTCGGCAACGCCGGAAAGACGTATGAGACCGGGATGGCGGCACTGATCCTGCCGCTGGGTAGCTTCCTTGGCATCATCGTGCTGACCCAAATAGCGGGACGCGTGCGTGACTACGAGACGTACACCGTTCCCGAGATCATCGGAAAGCGCTACGGCACCGGTGCGCGTATGCTCGCGATGCTTGCACTCATCGCCGCGTACATGGTGATTGTCAGTTACCAGTACAACGCCGGCGGGGCCGTCCTGGAGACGGTGCTTCGCGACAACGCCGGGCAGCCGCTGCTGACGACACGCACCGCAACGATTATCGCCGCGGTGTTCATCATCGCATATACAGCGTTGGCCGGACTCGTCTCGGTCGCGTACACCGACGTTGCTAACGGCGTGATCATGACGCTGACGTTGCTGATTGCGTTTCCCGTGTTGTGGGTGAAGGCCGGCGGGGCGTCGGGTATGGAAGCTTCCTTTGCCGCGATGGGCCTGCCCGATCACATGACGTTCTGGGGTGTCTATTCGCCGATGGACATCATCAACTTCTGTCTTCCGCCGTTTCTGCTGATCATGGGCGACGCAAACATGTACCAGCGCTTCTCGGCTTCGAAGACGTCGGCGGGCGCAAAGCGTGCGACCATATTCCTGATCGTCGCGGTGCTGCTTGTGGAATTACTGATCGTCGCCTCAGCGTGGGTGAGCGCAAGCATGATTCCGGATGCCGAGAATGGCCGCCACGTCTTGATCTACGCGTCGCGCGAAATCCTTCCGGTTGCGCTAGGTGCGGTCATGATGACGACGATCGTCGGGATCATCATCTCCACGGCGGATTCATTCCTGCTCGTGCCGGCCAATACGATCGTCCGTGACTTCTATCTGCAGTACCTGAAGCGGGATGCATCCGAAAAGCACATCGTCTTTGTTAGCCGCGTGCTGGTTGTTGTGCTCGGGCTCATCGCCTACTGGGTGTCGGAATTGTTCGCCGAGTCGGAGACGTTCTTCACCAAGGCGCTGTATGCGTACACGATATACGGCGCGGCGATAACGCCGGCGCTTGTGGCGGCGTTGTTCTGGAAGCGCGCGACGAAGGTTGGCGCCATTGCGTCGATCGCGTCAGGTACGCTCACAACGCTCCTCTGGAAAGAGGCCGACTGGGTCCAGCGCCTCGTGCCCGAAAACTTCTATTCGGCTACCGACGAGGTGCTGCCGGCGATCACCGTGTCGGTGGTGTGCCTGATCGTGTTCAGCCTGCTGACGAGTCGGGATGATTCAACGACCGCGGCCGCTGCCTCGGCGTAGCGTGCTCAGATAGTCAGCGGACGGGCGGACGAGTTGTATCGGCCGACACAGGTCGGGCGTGCTGCGAGTCCCCTAGTCGATCCAGAAGGTGAGCTCTGTAGTGCCCTCCCGCGAATAATAGTAGCTACGATAAGACACAATGCCGAAGTCGCGAGCGAGTTCTACGTGTCCGCGGCCACCAGTCCCAAAGCCGAAGTGTTCGCTGTACGATAGTCGATTCGTGGTGTCTGTAGGGGCAGACCGCCACACCACCGGCTGGAGCCGATCAAAAGGGCCATTCAGTTCGCCGAGGTCAAGTTTGTCGCCTTGAAGTTTGAACCGGTGCTCGACTATCCTGGAAACCGACCATGTCGAATCTGGCAGGGTTGAGAGTATCGATTCAAGAACACCCTCGCCCACGATGTGTTCACTAATCATTACCTCAGCTTGAGTGCAGGAGTTGTTGGAAGACGTAAGCGTCCACGTACTTATGCCCTCTGTCGTGACAGTGCCATAGTACCCTGTGCTGACGTAGCGATAGTTATACTCCCACTCGTGACCTACCTCGTGTGGGAAGTAGTTCGCCTCGCCAGGTAACGCAGCATCAGAGCAAACGCTGGTGACCACGAGGGTGTCGACGGCAAGCAGAAGACTGCCCCAGGCTTGTACTACCACAGTGTCGATGCCTGACGCCAGAGCAGCTAGTTCGAGCGTGTCGTCGTCAATCGAGTACGCAAAAGCTGCGCCCTCCGCGATCGCGCGAAATGACGTGGGCGTTTCCGCAAGGCCATCAAACCGGGACCGCAACGCAATCCTGATCGGTTGATCGCCCACTCGAACGGTCGTATCTGGCAGTACAGTCAGGTGCGATACGGGCGGCCCGTCGATAGGCGTTGGTTCGTCAACCGTATCACACCCGGAGTACAAAAAGACAGTAATCAGACAGGCGACGCCGGCTTTGGCAATCTTGATGGAGCGTGTGCACATCGGGCTGCTAGCAATCTAATCGATCCAGAAGGTTAGATCTGTAGTGCCTTCCCGCCAATAGTAGT
>JAUIJQ010000464.1 GCA_030431165.1 Rhodothermia bacterium
GCAGTATGCGGACAAGGTTGTCATCTCCTGGAACGACGAATCAGACATCGAATCGCTGTATTGGGTGTCGCGAAACGGCGTCAATCTGTCGTCGCTCGCTGCGAACACGACGACGTATACAGATAGCGCGCCGCCGGGCGCCGGGCCATACACGTACTGCGTTGAAACAGCAGGCGCAAATAACATGCGCGCGTCATCGTGTGACGAGGGCGGGTTGCTTGTTCCTGCCGGCGCACTTTCGTCATCCGGTGTTGGCGTTAGCGAGCTGATACGCGCTGACAATTCGGCCGCCGGAGAGCAGTTCAGGTTTGGATCACATGTAACCGTTGATGGGGACAAAGCGATCGTCGTGGGCGGCCTGACTAACGTTCGTTCGACGCCGTTTGTCTTTTCCAACGGATCGTGGCAGCGTCTTCCGCTTCTGGCGAATACGTCGGGCGGATATGCGAGCGTGAGTGATATTTCGGGCGACCTGGCGATCGTAAAATGGAGCACGCCATCGCAGGTATCGATGCTGCAATTCACCGAAGGTGCGTGGAGCCCCAAGGCGACATTCTCAACAACGTTCGTGTCGGATGTTGCCATAGACGGTGGTCGCGCAGCCGCCGGTGAGTTTGGCTACGCGGGAGGCGCCGGCAACTTCCAGGGGCGCATCCGGATGTTCGACCGGTCGGCCACTGGCGCGTGGTCCGAAACGGTTGTATTGCCTTCGGCGCCGGCGGCCGGAGAACAGTTTGGGCAAAGCCTCGCGCTGAGTGGGGACTACCTGGCGGCGGCGACGAACGCAAGCCGTGTCGTCCTGTTTCACTACGATGGCTCCGCCTGGAACCAGATCCAGGTATTGACGGCGCCGGACTGCGGCGCGTGTACGTCGGTGGCGATGGATGGCGAATACCTCGTCGTTTCCGACAATACCGACGCATCAGTGAATGCTCACGTTTTTGAGCGCACGACCTCGACACAGTGGACGAAGGCCACTTCACTGACGGGTTCAAACAGCGTGCACGAGTGGTCGAGCGTTGATATTTCGGGCAAACGGATTGCTGTCGGTACACCAGGTCCCAATTTCAATCTCAGCATTGGCGCAGCCTGGATCTTCGAAAGATCGGAGGCAGGTTGGGCTGAAGTTGCAGCGCTTCTGCCGGCATCCGCAGACGGAACGCCGCTTAGCACGTCCTATGACTTCTTTGGAAGCAGCGTATCAATCAGTGACGATTTTGCGTTCGTAGGTTCGTCGGGCTTTGATCCGAACGGTAACGGTGCTGTCTTTATACAGCCTCTTGTAAGCGCACCATCCGGCGTCGCTGTGTCTGACGGTACGTTTGATGACCGCATCCAGCTGACGTGGACCGACTCCGTAGCGAATGAAGAGCTGTTCAATGTCTATCGGCATGACGGCAACGACGTGCTGCTCGTGGGGACCACCCCGGCAGACGGTGAGTTTTTTGATGACTTTGGGGCGCTGCCCGGCGGTACATACCAGTACTGCGTCTCTGCCTCCAACTCCGACATCAAGTCTGCGGCACCGGCACTGGGTGTGTCGGATCCGGTCTGCGACACCGGCTGGCGTCCCGCAAATGGAACGATAAGCGGCCAAATTTCTGCGCTCGCAAGTACGGCGGGTTCCGTCACCGTGGCTGGGGCACCGGGTGCATTGGCGAACGCCGCTGCGGCCGACAACGCGGTTGACGTCTGCATCGCGCCAAATCCAAACAAGGCGGTCCAGTTTGATGGTGTCGGCGGATACGTCTCCGTCCCGTACGTTCCCGCAACGACCCAGCGAACCGCCTGCGCATGGTTCAAGACAACCGCGGATGGTGGCGGATTGTCCATAATCAACTGGGGGACCCGTGATGCCGGCGACTCCGCTTTCCTGCATCTCTTCAACGGTGTCCTGTACTACGGTGAAGTCGGATCCGGCTTCAATCAGGTGTGGACTCCGTTTGCGGTCAACACCGGGGACTGGGTTCACGCATGTGTTGTGAAGGACGGCAATACGGCGACGATATACATCGATGGCCAGCAGGTTGCTACTTCATCCGGATACACATTCACGACTACAACCGATCTGCTTACAATCGGTGCGGCTCGACAGGGTGCCACCGTCGGCTCATACTTCAAAGGTGAGATCGACGATGTGCAGATCTGGGACGCGGCGCTTTCGCAACCGGCGATCGATGCGATCTTCGGCGGTGCAACAACCGGGGAAGAGCCTGACGTCGCAGCATATTGGCCGTTTGATCAGGCCTCCGGTCGCGTTGCAGCCGACGTCTCTGCATCGGCTGCACACGGCACGCTGATCCAGGGAGTGCACTGGGTCAACGGTCCCGCTGTTGGCGAGTGTGTTCGGTCTGACCAGAACGGCAACTACACATTCACAGGGCTGCGGTATGGCGAGGAAGCGACCTTTACCGTGCGCCCAGACGAGCCGGGTCGTTCATTTACGCCGGCGCAGAAAGACATTTCACTGAGCCTGGAGAGTCCGATTGAAAACCAGGTCGACTTCAACGACAACACGCAGCTTGGGGTCGCCGGGCTCGTGCAGTTTGCGGGCACGACGTGTCCCGCGCCGGACATTCAGATCCAGGTTGACGGGCAGAACCGCACACCAACTGAGGCGGATGGAACCTTTGCGCTGTCGCTCTTTCCCTCGAGCAGCCCAACGGATCTCTATCGAATCCGGCCGCAGTTCACCTCGCAGGATCCATCCGATGTTACGCAGTTTTCTCCCCAGTACCGTGACGTGCTTGTCGACGAAGATCTGTTCGGCATCAACTTCGAGAACCTCAAGACGCGCACACTGAGCGGATACTACGGTGGTTCGTGTGCCGCCTCTGGAAACCTTGGGTCGGCAACGGTTCGGGTGTTCACCGAGGACGGATGCTTCGATCAGACTTACCCGGTATCCGGCAACTTTGAGATCGATCTGCCGCCCCAGAAATACCTCGTCGAGGTCGTCAGCGTCAACAACGCTCCAGCCGGCCTCGAAGCGGACATGCTCCGGTTTTTCGATGATCTCGGGGCGCGCGAAATTGACCTTTCGTCGGCTGCGGACACGCTCGACTTCATCTTCCGTCCCGACCTGATAGTCCAGGTCAACGGATTGCCCGCACCGCCCGCACAGTGTTCTTCGGGTCTGATGGCGGACGGTCGGTCACTTCCCAATGTGCCGATCATCGGCAAGTTCGAAACGGTCCCGGTTACCCTCAGTGTGGTTGAGGACTACGGCAACGGTAACTTCTGCCCGGTCACCGACGGTAAGCTGCAGGTGTTTGACGCCATCTCGGATCTGGATGCCGCAGCCCAGGTGTTTGACCTCGAGAGCGCTGATGGAGTGGTCGAGTATGACATCGTCGGCGCTTCTCCAAACATCACGAGCGGAGCATTTGTCAACGGTGTTGACCGGTCGTTCCAGAA
>JAUIJQ010000465.1 GCA_030431165.1 Rhodothermia bacterium
CGCGCTGGTCCCCATTCCGGTGTTGCTCGCCGGCGAGATGACCCGTACCGACATGGAGCCGGGCGCCGCCTTGTGGGGCGCGTTGCCCAACTGTGATACGATGCCCGGCGTACCAGGTGGCTACACGTTCCAGGGCACCTTTTCTTCTTTTAACTCGGCCGGGTCATTCTCGGATGTCGGTGGGTTTGTGTTCAACGCCGAGGGACGCAACATCAGCACCGGCGACGAGATCGGCGTGCTGTACCGGTACAGTGGGGGGACGCTGACGCCAATTGAGATCAGCAATCCGAACGAAAACCTGCTTGCGTTTGCTGACATCCGACAGAACGGCTCCGGTCAGACGGCGCTTGAGGCGTATGCGTCGTTCCCATCAACTCGCGCTATCTACCACGAGAACCTGCAGGCAACCGCGCTGGTAACCGAGGGAGACGCAGCGGATGGTGCCGGCGGCGACACCTTCGAAAACTTTGTCGACTTTGCGTTGCCGGAGAACAATCGCGTCGCTGTCCACGGCGAGGTATCCGACGGGCGCCTCGGGATCTGGTACGAAAACGAGGTGGGCACAGCCGTACGGTCTGTTGCGATTGTTGGTGGTGAAGTCCCTGGGTTTCCGGGTTACGAATTTTTCCGCGTCAACAACATGTCCGTTGGCAAGTCGGGCACGATTGCATTTCACGACCTCGTGTTTAATCCGGCAACGACCGACGAATTTGTCGGTTTGTGGGTTGGGAACAGCTCGCTGTCACCTGCCATGCGCACTGGCGAGACAATCGACCTGGCGCCCGGCGATACGAGAACGGTGGACGGCGTCGAGATCGGAAACCAGTCTGCCAGGACGCGTACGGGAACTGACGGCCAGTCCGCGGTCATCAACACCGACAATCAGATGATTGTCCATGTGACGTTCTCGGACTTCAGTGGCGCCATCGTGGTATTGAGCAGCGGACTCGTCGTAAACGCCACCGGTGATGCGTCTGACCTGGCAGCCGGCGACGGTGTCTGTGATACGGGCGGCGTCGTAGACCGCAGTGGGACCAATGAACCCGAGTGCACGCTGCGGGCGGCGATAGAAGAGGCAAACGCGACCGACGGCCGCGACGACATCGCGTTTGATATCCCTGGTTCAGGCCCGTGGCGCATCCAGACCGAATCACAACTTCCTGACCTGGTTGATGAGGTCTCGATCAAGGCCCAGGTAAGCGGCGGCGGTTCGATCCCCTCGCCGCCCCAGATAATCGTTGATGGCACAGATGCGGGGGCCGGTACAAACGGCTTCACCTTTTCGTCTTCTGGTGTAGGGAGCGACGGCAGTGAGATATCCGGCCTCTCGGTTGCCAACTTCTCCGGTGCGGGAGTTGTTATCGACGACGTGTCAGATGTGCGCGTTACATCGATGTACATCGGCACAGAAGATGGCACGACGGCGAGTGGTACATCAGACGGCAACCTTGGCGAAGGTATCCGGATTCAGAACGGCGCCGAGGCCAATGTGATTTCGGGCAACCTGATATCGGGCAACGGAAGTGACGGCGTGCGGATCATCGGTCCGGGTGGCGTTGCTCCAACGACCACGCCGCAGTCGAACGTCATCACCAGCAACTGGATCGGACTTGATCGCGACGGTGCGGCGCCAATTCCGAATGGTGGCAACGGCGTCCTGATTCAGGACAGCCCGACAAATGACATCGGCCGCGTTTCGGATTCCGGCGTGCGCAGCGGCAATGTGATCTCTGGCAATGACCTGAACGGCATCGAGGTGCGTGGCGGCGCGGCGGGGACAAACATCATCCTCGCCAACCTTATCGGCGTGGCTGCTGACGGCTCGGCGCCTGTGGCGAACGGTGTCCATGGCATTCTTGTACAAGGTGCGCCGCGTACTCGAATAGGTGGCCCCGAGACCGGTGACCCCGGCGCGGGTCGCGGCAATCAGATTGCCGGCAACGACAGCAGCGGTGTTGCCGTTCGTGGTTCCGGCGCCGTGGATGTGACCATCGAGGGCAATGCCGTAGGTACGTCCCCGGATGGTTCTCTTGAACTGCCAAACGGCGCAGCCGGCATTGAGGCTGCCGTCTCGGGCACGCACGTTGGCGTAGAGGGTGCCGCGACGAAGAATCTTATCGCCCACAACCTCGGTCCCGGCGTTGCCGTCGTAGGTGCCGCAACGGAAGGCGTAACAATTAGGTACAACGAGATCCATTCCAATGGTGGGCCACCCATCGACCTCGGAAATGACGGGCGAACGGGAAACGATCTCGGCAATTTGTTTTCCGGGCGAGACACAGACGCCGGTCCCAATCAACTAGTCAACAGTCCGGCCTACGTGCTGGTTGAGCGCCCCAGTGGCGTTGCTGTCCTGACGGGTCTGCTGGACGCGGAAGATGCCGACGAGTACACCATCGATCTCTATGCTACCGAAGAACCTGATACAACCGGATCAGGAGGCGCGCACGTGCACATCGGCCAGGTTACGCCCGACACAACGGGTGCATTTCGGCTTATCCTGGCAGAGGAACCACCGTTTCCCGTTATCTCGGCAACTGCCACAGCGGCTGACGGCTCAACATCTGAGATGTCCTCGGTCTGTGGCGACCCGGACGGCGACGGCAACGTTGATTCGGATGGCGACGGACTCTGCGATACCTGGGAAATCGATGGTATCGATTACGACAATGACGGGTCGATAGACCTCGCGCTCGGAGCCGCGCCGTACAACACAGATCCGCAGAAGAAGGACCTGATCGTTGAGTATGACTGGATGCGCGGTGGCGGGCGCAACCTGCAGCCAACCGACTATCCGATCGAACTCGTGGAGGAAGCGTTTGCGGCAAGTCCCGTTTCGAATCCGGATGGATCAACGGGCATTGCCATCCATCTGATCGAGAGCGAATCGGTGACGTTTGTGCCCGAGTTCCGGTTCAGCGACAGCACGCCCGGCGCGACGCCATCGCTGGCGCAGTACAAGTGGGGCAATCCGCTGCAACCATGCGGGACAGGTAACAATGACGGTCATTTTGGGTCGCCGGATGATCGATCAGCACCCAACTGTGCCGCCATCCTGGGCGCCAAGCGAATTACGTCGCGCTACATGCTGTTCGGTGAGAGCTACGCAGAGAACCCGGGCTCAAGCGGTCGCGCAGAGCTTACCGGCAACGACTTTGTCGTCACGGTTTCTTCGTGGGGGCGCGATTCAATTCGGCGTCTGTCGGGTCAGGGCCCACGCGGTTCGTATGGTCAGGCGCTGGGGATCGTGCAAGCTGGCACAATCATGCACGAGCTTGGGCACACGCTGGGGTTTGGTCACGGCGGCGGCGATCACATCAACTGCAAGCCCAACTATCCGAGTATCATGAGCTATACGCTGCAGCTTCGGCACATGGTACCCAATCGTGTGTTGGATTACTCCGCAACCA
>JAUIJQ010000466.1 GCA_030431165.1 Rhodothermia bacterium
GACTGCTTCGCCGAGGCCGCGCGGGCACGAGCCGCAGCTGCGGACATCATCGTGGTCAACACCCACCTGTACGGCATCCACCTCGCAGGCGACGGCATCCTGCTTGCAGAACCGCCGAACCTGTGGTTCGTCGAGAACAACGACTACGCGCCGGGACAGAAGACACTTGTTGATTCAACCTATGCCATCGGTGGTAACCCGGAGCACCAACCGAACGGGCTCGTCTATGCTATAGACAACTGGATCTACAGCGCAAAGTCAGACATCCGGTACCGCCGACGTAACGGCGCGTGGGAAAAAGACTCCACCGAATACCGAGGGCAGTGGGGCATCACGCAGGATGACTGGGGACGCTTGTTCTACAATCATAACAGCGCAACGCTGCTCGGCGACAACGTCCCGCCGAACACGTTTCCGTCAAATCCCAACCATGGCGCGACGCACGATAATATCGGTCGCCCCAAAGCCCCGAATCGCGTCTACACCAGACGCATCAATCCCGGCGTAAACCGGGCCTACCGTCAGGCGACGCTCGGCGACGACGGCCGCCTGACGACGGTCACCGGTGCCTGTGGGCCCGTCGTTTTTCGCGGCGACCAGTTTCCCGCATCACACTACGGAAACGCCTTTGTCATGGAGCCAACCGGCAACGTTGTAATGCGGGTTGCTTTGTCGGACGAAGACGGCAGAGTTTCAGGCGCCGCGCCCTATGAAGGCCGCGAGTTCCTGTCCGCGACAGACGAACGCTTCCGGCCGGTTAACGCATACACGGGTCCTGATGGTGCACTGTACGTGGTCGACATGTATCGCGGCGTGATCCAGCACGTGACATATCTGACGGATTATCTCAAACGTCAGATAGACCAACGCGGTCTCGAAGACCCGATCGACCTTGGACGGATTTATCGCGTACGAAGTGCGGGAAATCCGCTTGGCGCCCCGCCCCGATTACGTACCGCGAGTACCGACGAATTGGTGCAGCATCTCGCGCATCCGAACGGCTGGTGGCGTGATACAGCGCAACGACTGCTCGTGGAACGCGGAGGCGCTGATGCGGTCGCTGCGCTACGCGACCTTCTACAGGCGGCAACTGGTGCAAACACGGACCGAACGCGGGCCCACGCGCTTTGGACGTTGGAGGGCATCGGCGTGCTGAACGTCGACGATCTGCGCGACACCTACGCCACGGCGCGTACGCCAAAGCTCCGGGCAGCGGTGCTGCGAGTGGCATCCGAACTGGTCGAGCAGGCCGGTGATGATGAGCGTGCGGCATTGTTGGACTTCGTCGTTTCGAGTGACAGCGATCAACGTGAAGTCGTTCTCCAGCGTATTGCTACCCTGCACAGCCTTCGGCTGGTTGACGCGCCGCGGGTCGACGACGAGCTACTGCGCACAGCCGTTAAACAGGATGCGAACGCCGAGTTCGTGGACGCCATTGTCGGCGGACTGTACGGAGTCGAAGAAGCCTTTCAGCAGCGAGCCGACGCGTACCGACAGTCCGCACCGGCGCTGTATGCGGCGGTGGAACAGGCCAGGTACAGCGCGCAGACGCGACCCATGCTCGCCGCGCTCGCACTGGTCGGCGAGGCTGCAGAACGCGCTGAGCGCGGCCGCGGATTGTTCAACACACACTGCGCTGCGTGTCACGGACGTGACGGCCGGGGGCTCCCTGCGTTGGCCCCCACGCTTCGCGGTTCGAGCTGGTTGCTGCAGGACGTCGAAACACCGGTTCGTATCGCGCTCGACGGACTCACGGGTCCCATTCGCGTAAACGGTCGGCTTGTGGCGCCACCTGAGACGCAGGATGTGATGCCGGGGCTGCGTGCGACGAGCGAGTTGAATGACGAAAATCTCGCTGCGCTGCTCACGTATGCGCGAAACGCGTGGACCAATCGGGCACCGGAGGTGCTGCCTGCGACCGTCGCGGCAGTGCGTGCAACAACGCAGGCGCACGAGGGAGACTTGTACACATCGGCGGATCTCGTCGCGGCGCGGGACGCAGGCTGGACGTCGCTCGTACCCGGCGCCGATCTCGCCGGGTGGCAACAACTCGGTGGTTCGGCCAGGTACCACGTTGAGGATGACGTGGTAATTGGCACAACAGTGGCCGATTCCCCCAACTCATTCCTCGCAACCGAACGACACTACGGCGACTTCATTCTGGAGTTCGAAGTCCTTGTTGACTCACTGATCAACTCCGGGGTGCAGATCCGCAGTCATTCGTTACCGGAATACCAGAACGGGCGCGTTCACGGTTATCAGGTGGAGATCGATCCTTCTGATCGTGCCTGGAGCGCCGGCATCTACGATGAATCACGCCGGGGATGGTTGTTCGACCTGCGCGGTAATCCCGCGGCGCGCGCGGCGTTTGATCGTGACGGATGGAACCATTACCGAGTCGAGGCACGGGGCGCGCACCTCCGCACATGGATAAACGGCGTTCTGGCAGCCGACCTCATCGACGATATGACGGCGACGGGTTTTATCGCGCTGCAGGTTCACGGTGTGGGGTCACCGGAACTTGTCGGTCGGCAGATACGGTGGCGCAACATCCGGATAAAGGAGCTCTAAACGACCGATGACCGCGCCGGCAACGTCCGGGCTACGCACACAGCGCGGCACTTGAGAGCTATCTCAGAATTGGCAGGACGACGTGCGAAGGGCGCTCATCATCGTGGTACACGACGTTCGTCGCACGAACCCACGTAGTCTCATCGTAGTTGTTGCCCCCCGTGTTCAGATTGCGGTCAAAGCGCGGGAAGTTGGAACTCGAAACCTCTACACGGATGCGGTGACCAGGGCCGAAGTAGTTCGCGGTGGCGTGCAGATCGAGGTTCAGTTTATACACCGTCCCCGCGTCCATTAGCACAACGCGATCGTAGCCCTCGCGGTAGCGCGCGCGCAGAATCGTCTCCTGGACGTTGAACGCCCGACCATCCGGGTAAACGTCCACTAGCTTTACGGTGAAGTCGGTGTCACGGACGTCAGATGAAACGTACAGGACGGCCTCCATCTCGCCAACCACTGTGAGGCCGTCTACAAGCGGTTCGGTTGTGTAAACCAGCACGTCATCACGCTGTTCGACAGCGGACTGGTCGTAGGATCCGGCAGGAGCGGCGTTGGGACTTGTGCAGCAGATGGGTCCGCCAACGCTGGGAACGGGATCTGCAGGATCGTAGACAAACGTGTCTGGGGCCTCGCCCGCTGGTGCGACCTGGCTCAGGAATCCGTCCCCTTCGAGGCTGTTGGCGGCACCACCGCTGCGCAGGTAGAACGGGACGGGATCCGTATCGGGAATCGGCCACGTATCAGCGTACCGCCACTCGTTGGCACCCATCAGGTAGTACTGGACATGAGGCCGATCGAGCACGTCATTGTCGACACCCTTCAGCCAGTAGTCAAACCAGG
>JAUIJQ010000467.1 GCA_030431165.1 Rhodothermia bacterium
TGGACGGGCTACAACGGGTGTCCTTTCCTAGTCCATCACGCTCTCTTTTTGAGACACGACGACAACCTTCGTCTGATCGCGGATCGTCGTAAGCTCTTTGCCCAGCTTGGCGATTGCTTCTCCCGAATAGTACAACCCGGCGCCGCCAGACAGTGTCATCCCGATGTCACCGGATGCAACGGCTCCGGCTTCACAGTTGCCTTCGGCTGCCGCCAGCGTCACAACGACGACGAGGTCCTGCATGTCAAACGCCGATGAGCCTACCTTGGTTGAACCGAGTTCGAATAGGTAGATCGCCTGGTTTTTTTCCAGACTGACTTTGCCGTCAAGCCCGATAAATGAGCCGATGTAGTCTTCGATGGATGCCTGGTCCAGATAGCCGCCGATGCCCGGAACGTCATCTCCGTCGCGGAGCACCTTGAGCTGCTGCCCGCCCGAAAGCGAGTTCTGTGTCATGTACTGGTACCAATCAGAGCTCTGGCTACCGTCTTCGCCGGATTTCTTCATCCAGGACCGCGCACTGATGGTGAGCGGCGTGCCTGCTGCCAGCGCAGCCGTTGGTTCCCAATCGTAAACGAGACCTGTATTCAGGTTGCCCTTCAGGGCGTCATCCCAGGTGCCCCAAGGCTCTTCGTTGGCATCGCCAACATGAAGCTGCGCGGTGACCGGCATGTCGTACGATCCACCGGCGCTGATAGCGGCACCAAGGACGTCGAAACGAACCTTGTAGTCAATCTGTGGAACAGTCTCCAGACCAGAGATCTCAAATGGCACGTCCACGCATGACGCTACTGCCGGAGCGGCACTCGTTTCGTACGCGACGAGCGAGCCGTAAATCTTGGCAGTGCCGTTCATCGTGACGTCAACCTCGGCTGCCGTGTTCTTGCGAACCATGACGATGCCCTCCCACTTGAAGCCATCGCCGACTTTGAAGTCGCCGTTTTCAACGATCAGCAGTCCGGCACCGGTAAATGAACCGGCAGGCTCAAAGTCACCAGACACATGCACAATGCTTGGGCTTGTCGGCGAACCATATACACCAGAGAATGGCGCGCTCAGATGCAGCATGCCTGTGTGGGCCGCCGCCTCTGCGTAAACCGCATCAAACCAGTCCGTTTCAGCGCCGCTGATGACAGAGCTTGAACCGCCTGCGCCTGTCATCACCTTGCCGTCAACTGAAGCCTGAATTGCGGATGCCTGTGCGCCAGACTGCACCATGACACCGTGAGCCGGCGCCAGGTAGCCGTCGCCGGCAGCACGTGATGGCATTCGGATATCATCGCCCGAGACGATGAAGTCGCCGCCGCCCGGATTAAACGTGATCGTCGGACCACTTACTACCAGCGCAGCCGGCATCGGTGCCTCAAAGATCACGTTGGAATTGATGGTGTGTGACTTTGTGCCAGACGTTCCTTTCGATGTGATCTCCATATCGCCGTACATCACTTCGGCAATCTTAAGATCGTATTCGCCGCCGGCGACGTTTACGTCGTCCCAGCTCGTCCGGACGGCATCAAGCGACCGCTTCGTTTCGCTAAGGCCGCGATCAACACCTGATCGGGCAACGTCACGAGCGAGTGTCTGATACTCGTAGTCCCCTGTTGTTTTGTCTGTCGCGATGCGCGTCTGCTGACTGGAGAACATTACTGCCCCCATCGCAAGCGTCGCAGCTACAGCTATGAGTAGTACAGCGCGGCCCATTATTCTTTACCTGATTCGTTCGTGCGCGGTTCGATGTGTGTATTCCTGTCTGGTCGGACTAGCCCTGATAGCCTTGCAGGCTCAGTCCGACCGGTGCGAGCGTGACACCCCAGCGCAGTTGATGCGCAACACGGGTGGCGGCTCCTTCACGTGCCATGAAGTTGCTCCCCACGGCATTTGACATGTTGACCCGAAGTTTCCGGGCGTTTCCAAACGTTGCGTCGAGACCGTTCTCATCCAGTGGCGCGATCTCGAATGCTACCAGCGTAGGGGCACTCGCGCCCGCGTCTGTCCATCCGGCCCCGGTGTTTTCGAAGCGTCTGACCTGGAATGCCGGAACGGCTCCCTGTGCCACAAGCACGGTGTCGGTCTCGGTCGTCGTGTACCTGATGCGGGCCCGCGAGCCGTCAGCCGCGATACCCCAGAACTCAAAAAGCGTAGTGACGTCCGTGCTGTCGTGCTGCGTGTTCGTCAGCGCAAGCAGCACATCTTCGCCCGGCGTCGTGCGGTAGCCCGCGTTGGCGAGATCGCGCTCCAGCGTTTCGGCAAACGAAAGCGTGTGCTTCTTCGCCTGGTAGAAAAGTGTGTCCTCGACGCTGTTACTCTGGACCCTGATCTGAAGCGTGAAGATCATCACGAACAGAACGGCACCGACGATCGAGGCAGTGAGTTTGTCAAAGATTACAATCATGACTTTCTACGACCTCGCGTCTAGTACCACTGCGGCGAGAACTGCCGGGTGATCTTGATCGGTGAGAGGAGTCCGCCGACTGCGCCAACAGTCACGGTGACTTCTTTGGTCAGCGTCGGGATCAGCGACTCCTTCCCCATGTCGTCGACGTACCGAACGTCGACATCGACCTCGAAGTCAAAACCGTTTCCGTCGGCCATCTCGTAGAAGAAGGCTTGTCCGCGAATTCCGTTGAAGTCGTCGATGTCGTTGGCTTCGGCGTAGAGCTTGCCACCGAAATCCGAAGACAACGTCAAGTTCGCTGTGTTCGGATCGAGACGGCTAACCGTGCCGAGTGCAACCGAGGCGTCGAAGGACTTCGTCGCGACGTAGTTCATAACCTCTGAAGCGATGGCATTGCCCATTACTTCCAGTTCTCCGGCAACGACCCGTTGTTGGGTCAGGATCTCGGAGCGCTGATAGTTGGCGGTGAAGGTCATCACCGTCAGCAGTGCCATAAATGCGCCGATCGTCTGAGACATGTTGTGGCAGGTGTTGTGTTCGTGTGTATCCGCGTTGAGCACGACGGACGCACACACTCCTTCCAAACCCCGTACCACACAAACGATTTATTTACAGCGATTTGCCGTTTTGGGCGAACCGGACCCAAAAAACGCAGATTTGGTCCTGGACGCTTCTACATGGCCGGCGTGCAATCGTCAAGTCCGCCGGCTCATTTTGAGATTTTGGAGCGTCTGGTCGCAGTCTGATGTGACTGTCTCAGTTTGAGACGACGCGACCGCGTGCCTACTCGATCGCTGTAACGCGAATCAGTTCTTCGAGCGACGTATCACCTGCCTGGACAAGCACCCTCGCTGAGTCCTGGAGGGTGAGCATCCCCTCCTTCTGACCCTGTACGCGGATTGCATCTTCGTCAATGGCCTCCGCTGACTCGAGGATAATGTGGCGGATCGCCTGCGAGAAGTAGAGCGTCTCACACAGTGCCCGCCGACCCTT
>JAUIJQ010000468.1 GCA_030431165.1 Rhodothermia bacterium
CCGGAAGGGCTTACCGTCTGCTGGAGGTACCGCAGGACCCGGGCATCATCTGGGTTGGGACCGGGCGCGGTTTTCTACGATTTGAAAAAGAAACAGGTGAATACGAACGATTCATTCCCGACCCAGACGCCATAGGGCGTGAACTGGAAGTAATCGAGTTGACGCAGGACCCGCACGACGATCATATCCTTTGGGCGGCAACTACCGGGCGTGGGCTTGCGCGTTTCGACAAACGATCAAAGCAGTTCCAGCTTTACCATCACGACCCGGGAGATCCGAATAGCCTGATTAATGATGAGATCCTGTCGGTTCATACAGACCGATCTGGGCTGGTGTGGGTAGGGACGAACTACGGCCTGAGTCGGTTTAACCCTGCATCACTCGACTTCGTGAACGTCGCAACGGCGATCGAGACCGCGACGGGACCGGCAACACCCTGGGGCATCTTCGCTGACCGGTCTGGCTCGCTCTGGGTAGGCGCCAACAGCGCCGGCCAGAATGCCTATCTATTGAAGATGGATGCCGCGACTGGTGAAACGCGGATCTGGGAATCGGACTTCAATGATCCGAACGCACCGGGTCGTGGACGGTTGTGGGCGCAAACCCAGGATGCCGACGGCACGATCTGGATCGGAAGCGGCGGCGTTCTCGCGAAGTATGACGAACGGCGAGACACGTTCACGCAATGGCGACACGTGCCGGGTGACTCGACGACAATCCCGGGGCGCTGGATCAACGAGTTGTTACCGGCCAACGACGGGTCCGGCGACCTGTGGCTTGGCACCAGCGGAGGCTTCGGCCGCTTCAGTCCATCAACCGGCAAGACTCGCATGATCCACATGCCCGACGATCCCGAAAGCGCACCGGGCTACGTCGTATTCATGGACTACGACCTTGACGGTAAGCTGTGGATAGCGACCGGCGATCTCGGTCTCTTTCGGATGAACGACGACGAGACGTTCGACAACTTTCAGCACAACCCGCGCGACACAACGTCGCTCATTGCAAACTTCCTGATGGGATTTGCTGAGAGAGAGTCAGAGCCGGGAATTCTCTGGGTGGCAACCGCGAACGGTCTCGATCGGCTCGATACCTCAACGGGCAAAGTGACACAGCACCTGACAACGGCTGATGGCCTCCCAAACGATGTTTTGTACGGGATCGCGGCAGACGCTGAAGGTCAGCTCTGGTACTCAACGAACAATGGCATCGGGCGCTACAACCCCGATGACAATTCGTTTCGGAATTACGGCCTCGACAGTGGGCTGCGTGAGCTTGAGTACATGCAGCACGGTCAGACAAAAGGCCCGGACGGCACGTTGTACTTCAGCCATATCAAGGGCATCACGGCCTTCCATCCGGCCCAACTCCGGCACAACCCCGTTCCGCCTGAAGTTGCCTTCAGTGACTTCAAGATCCACAACAAGTCGGTCAAACCAGGTGCGGATTCTCCCCTGCTGAAGCCGCTGGATCAGGTTGAAACCATCACCCTTGCAGCCAGCCAGAACGCCTTTTCGTTTGATTTTGTGGGCTTGCACTACGGCAACTCGACAGAGAACGAGTACGCGTACAAGCTGGAGGGTTGGGACGACGACTGGAACGAAGTCGGCCACCTGCGAACGGCATCATACACCAACCTTCCAGCGGGTAAGTACACGTTTCGGGTTCGAGCCGCAAATGCTGACGGTGTCTGGAACGAGGAAGGCCGCGCGATAAACCTTGTTATCCGTCCGCCGTGGTGGAAGACCTGGTGGGCCTACCTCGGATACCTGCTGGCGTTTGCCGCCGGCGTTTTTGCGATCGACCGCATCCAGAGACGACGCGTCAGCACCAAGGAACGTGAACGTTCTAGAGTTCGCGAAGCACAGCTTCAGGCTGAGGCGCAGGAGAAACGCCGCCAGGATGCCGAGCGAATGAGCGAGATAGGTCGTGCCATCACTTCTACGCTGTCGGTTCGCGGCATCATAGACACGGTTTACGAGAACGTGAACGAGCTGATGGACGCGTCCGTATTCGGCGTGGGCGTCTATGATGAAGAGAACGAGCAAATTCTTTTCCCGGCAAGCAAAGAGCAGGGCAAGACGCTTCCCACGTTCCATCACGGCGCAAATGATCCGAACCGGCTTTCCGCCTACTGCCTCAACAACCGCAAAGACATCGTCATCGGCGACTACCGAAACGAGTACAGCAAGTACGTCCAACTCGACCTTCCCCCCGTTGAAGGCGAGGCTCCTGATTCGATCGTTTACCTGCCACTGGTGCATCAAGGGAAATCTATTGGCGTGATCACCGCGCAAAGCTTTTCGAAGAACGCGTACAGCGACTACCATGTAAACGTACTCAAGTCGCTGGCGTCGTACGCTGCCGTGGCACTCGACAACGCCGACGCCTACAGGCAGCTCGGCACAACAGTCGAGAACCTGAAAGCAGCGCAAGCCAGACTTGTGCAGTCTGAGAAAATGGCTTCGCTTGGCGAGATGACTGCGGGCATCGCCCACGAAATCAAGAACCCCCTCAACTTCGTGAACAACTTCGCTGAGTTGAATACAGAACTCATCGAAGAACTCGAAGAGGAGCTTGGCGACAAGAACCCCGACCTGTTGGAGCTGCTCGAAGATATGAAGCGCAACGCGTCGCAGATCGCGCGACACGGCAAGCGCGCCGACAGCATCGTCAAGGCGATGATGCAGCACGCATCAGGCGGCGCGGGTCAGCGTGAGGAGGTTGAGCTGAATGGTCTTGTGGAGGAATACATTGGTCTCGCGTACCACGGCATGCGTGCGAGTGACCAGAGCTTCAACGTCACGATCAACCGTGAATTCGACGAACACGCCGGACTAGTTTCTGTTGTGCCACAAGAGATTGGGCGCGTTCTCCTCAACCTTCTTGGGAACGCATTTTATGTCGTTCGGGAGCGCGACCAACAGGAAGACGGCGACTATGAACCCGCGGTCACCGTTCGTACCAGCCGCGTAAATGCCGTGGCCGAATTTCAGATAATTGACAACGGCAAAGGCATCCCGCCCGACGTCAAGGAGCGCATTTTTGAGCCGTTCTTTACGACGAAGCCGGCGGGAAGTGGAACGGGGCTCGGGCTGTCGTTGAGCTACGACATCGTGACATCCGGCCACGGAGGCGAGATGGTTGTGGACTCCGAAGTGGGCCAGGGCGCGACATTTGTTGTTCGCCTCCCCGCCTCGGCGACTGCTCAGCACGGCGCCGACACCGATCACGAACCGGTAGCACAAGCGTAGGCCGGCTACCGCGTGCCTGGGGCTTGCCGGTCAGGCGTCGCGCGCATCCGGGCACAGCGCGAGGTTTTCGGCGCCAGGGCTGCGACTCCAGACATCAACGGCCATCCGCCATCGACCGTCGTC
>JAUIJQ010000469.1 GCA_030431165.1 Rhodothermia bacterium
GCCGAAGTTGTTCCTCGCCAATGTCGCAACCGCGATCAGGGTCAACACAATTGGCGGGAGGAGTAGCAGTAGCTGTACAAGTGATCGCGTCAACGGTCTAAATGCATCACCAATCACGCGTTGTGCCAGCAGGGTTGGGAACGCAATCCATCCGACGAGACTTGCAACGGCAATCCAATAGAACGCGCTGTCATAGAGCGTCCCGGCAATCGGGGCGCCGAGGAATTCCACCGCGACAATTCGTGCGAGGTTGCCGAAGATCCACAGCGCCGATACGCAGATCAGTGCCAGCGAGAAACGTGCTTCACGACTGTGTAGCGCGAGCGGTACGGCGATGATCAATCCGAGGATGTGTATAAACGCAGCGACCGCAAATCCCCAGAGCGAGAACCGCCATAGAGTGGCTGACAGCGGATAAAGAAATGTCGGATACCGCGTCACGCCAACTTCGATGTCGACGTGGTCCTCGCCGCGCACAATCGTGTACTGGACGCTTGTACCGGGCGGGACGCCTTCTATTGCATTGCGAACATCGGCGTCCGTGAAGTACTGCTGGAAGTCGAGCAGGTACAGTACGTCGCCGGAGCGCAGGCCGGCTGCCGCCGCTGGTCCATCCGGATGGACATACCGAGCCATCGTCAATCCGTCGTCATCGTCCCACGCGACCCAGTCGTAGCTACGGGGACCCGCATCGACGACCGGTGTTGCAATAACGCGAGACACGCGAACCCAATCCGAGACCGTTCGCACAATCGGATAAAGTGCCAGCAGCGCGGTAACGGCGATAAGTAGAACTGCGGTTTTCTGGTATTGTAGCCGCGAACTCATGCTGACGAGCGCATCTAACGGGTAAAGCCATAATTTGCTTGTGCGCCGACAAGGTACTAATCGGACGTACCAGGCACGACAAATCCATGGGCAATAATGGCTGCAACACTGATTGATACCCACGTCCATCTCTCGCATCGGAAGTATTCCGACGACATCGATGACGTGATCGCGCGCGCCCATGAGGCGGGCGTGGACCACATGGTGATCCCTGCCATCGACATCGAATCAATCGAGATCGCACTGCAGATTGCCGAGAGGCACCGAGGGATCTACGTGATGGCCGGTATTCATCCGTCGCACACCAAGGAGGCGGCTGAAGAAGACCTGGACCGTGCGGCGGAGTTTGTCGGCCACGAGCTGGTCGTGGGTGTCGGCGAATCGGGACTCGACTATTACTGGGACAGAACGTTCGACGAGAAGCAGCAGTCGTTTCTGCGCTTCCACATCCGGCTGGCGATTTCGTCGGGGCTGCCGCTGATCTTGCACAACCGGGAGGCGTCAGCAGACCTGCTGGCGGTCATAGCCGACGAGCTCGATTCTTCGAGTCATCCCGAGCGCCTGCGGGGAATCTTTCACTGCTTCAGCGGCCCGGCAGATGTCGGCAAAGCGGCCATTGAGCTCGGGTTTCATCTTGGAATCGGTGGCAATGTCACATATAAGAACAGTCCCACCCGCGAGGCGCTGCCTGCCATGCCGCGGGAACGAATTGTGCTGGAGACTGACGGACCGTTCCTCGCGCCGGTGCCGTATCGCGGAAAGCGAAATGAGCCGGCGTACGTGAGATACGTCGCTGAGACCGTCGCTGAAGTCTGGCGCTGTTCGGTGGACGAGGTTGCCGATGTCACGACGCAGAACGCCCGTGCGCTGTTCAGCATCTAAAGACCAACTCTAGTGGCGCCAGGGCCTCCAGCAATCCCGCAGTCCACAAAAAAAGGGGAGACCATCTCATCGACGATCTCCCCTCAAGCCAATCAGCTAACTGATCAGGTTGTTTCTTCGGCGTCTTCCACGACCTCGTAGTCAACGTCTTTTACTTCGTCTGACGCTCCATCGGCTTCGGGCGCGTCACCGGGCGTGGCCTGCGCATCCTGTTGCGCCTGGTACATCTCCTGGGACGCGTCACTCCACGCTTGATTGAGCTGGTCCATTGAAGACTCGATCTCAGCGAGGTTACGTGTCTTGTGCGCCTCCTTCAGTCGCTCAAGGCCGGATTCAATCTTGGCCTTCTTGTCAGCCGGTAGTTTGTCGCCGTACTCCTCAAGGTTCTTCTCTGACGTAAAGATCAAAGAATCAGCCGAGTTCACCTTGTCTGCTTCATCGCGCTTTTTCTTGTCTTCGTCAGCGTGTGCCTTGGCGTCAGCACGCATCTTTTCGATTTCCTGATCGGTCAGTCCGGAGGATGCCTCGATGCGGATCGACTGTTCCTTCCCGGTTGCCTTGTCTTTCGCTGACACGTTCAAGATGCCGTTCGCATCGATATCGAAGGTGACTTCGATCTGCGGGATGCCGCGCGGTGCCGGCGGGATTCCATCGAGATAGAATTTGCCGATCGTCCGGTTGTCTGCGGCCATAGACCGCTCGCCCTGCAGCACATGGATCTCAACCGATGGCTGATTGTCGCTTGCGGTCGAGAACACCTCGCTCTTGCGCGTGGGTATCGTTGTATTTGAAGGGATCAGCGTCGTAGAAACGCCGCCCATCGTTTCAATGCCGAGGGCAAGCGGCGTTACATCGAGCAGAAGCACATCCGACACGTCTCCCGACAACACGCCACCCTGAATCGCTGCGCCGGTGGCAACGACCTCGTCGGGGTTGACGGAACGGTTTGGCTTCTTGCCGAAGAACTCCTCGACGGCCTGCTGGACCATCGGAATTCGGGTTGACCCACCGACGAGAATCACTTCGTCGATCTGAGCCTTCTCGAGCCCGGCATCCGACAATGCCTTTCTCATCGGGGCGATGGATCGCTTCACCAGGTCATCAACGAGCTGCTCAAACTTGGCGCGCGTGATGTCCATGGTCAGGTGTTTCGGGCCCTCGTCCTGCGTCGCCGTGATGAACGGCAGATTGACCGTCGTCTGCGTTGAGCTCGATAGTTCAATCTTGGCTTTCTCAGCGGCCTCCTTCAGGCGCTGAAGCGCCATCGGATCTTTGCGGAGGTCGACGCCTTCCTGTTTTTTGAACTCGTCGGCGATGAAATCAATGACGCGCTGGTCGAAGTCGTCGCCGCCCAGGTGCGTGTCACCACTCGTTGACTTCACTTCAAAGACGCCGTCAGCGAGCTCGAGGATCGAGATATCGTACGTGCCACCGCCAAGGTCGTATACCGCGATTGTACTCTCGGTGTCCTTCTTGTCGAGTCCGTAGGCGAGCGCGGCCGCTGTCGGTTCGTTGATAATTCGGCGGACGGTAAGCCCGGCAATTTCGCCTGCTTCCTTGGTAGCGGTTCGCTGCGCATCGTTAAAGTACGCGGGCACCGTGATGACGGCCTCGGTCACCTTTTCGCCGAGATAGTCTTCTGCGGTCTGCTTGAGCTTCTGC
>JAUIJQ010000470.1 GCA_030431165.1 Rhodothermia bacterium
GCGCGATTTCGCGGATTCGTCGAGCTACGTAATCAACGAGCGCGCGGCCGAAGCAATGGGAATGACAAACGCCGACGCAATTGGAAAAGGCCTGTCGTTCTGGGGCAACGAAGGGACAATCGTTGGCGTTGTCCGCGACTTCAACATGGCGTCGCTTTACGACGAGATAGAGCCGACCATTATCCGATATGACCCCGACAACTACGATGTTGTGTTTGTACGAGCCCAACCGGGCGCTGTCTCTGCCGCTATTGCCGGATTGGAGCGCGTGCACAACGCGTTTAATCCCGAGTATCCGCTGGAGTACAGCTTCCTTGACGATGACTTCCGCGATCAGTACCGGGGCGAGTCGGTGACGGGAAAGCTCGCGAACACGTTTGCGATTCTGGCCGTGCTTGTCGCATGCCTCGGTTTGTTCGGCCTCGCTTCGCACAGCGCTGAGCGGCGAACCCGGGAGATCGGGGTGCGCAAGGTATTTGGTGCATCGGTCGGCCGCATCGTGTTGCTGTTGACGCGCGACTACCTCGGACTTGTGCTCGTGTCGCTTACCATTGCAACACCGATTGCATGGTACGTTTCGCGCCGGTGGCTCGAGCAGTTTGCGTTCCATACTGACATGTCGATTGCGGCTATTGTCGTCGCGGGCATTCTGCTCGCGGGCATAGCGCTCGCAGCGGTGAGCGGGCAGTCCATTCGGGCGGCACGCCTAAATCCGGCAAAGTCGCTGCGTGTGGAGTGAATGGATTCGAGTAAAGTGTGGCGTGAGTGGCTCGAGCAGATTGAATGGGTCGGAGGGCACTAAAACTATACTCCGTATCGTTCAATTGGCCAGCGCCGGACGTATTCCCTAACGTCAACGCCCCCAACGCCTGCCCAGATGTTCAGCAACCATATCAAGATTGCGCTCCGCAATCTCAAGAAGCACGTCGGCTACACGTTCATCAATGTCGTCGGCCTCGCGCTCGGTATCGCGTGTTGCGTGCTGATCCTGCTCTTTGTTCGCGACGAACTGAGCTTCGACCGCTTCCACGACGACGCTGACCGTATCTACCGCGTATCGTTCAACGGATACGCTCCCAACTCGCCGCCGGACCGCTTCGCGAGCGTGAGCCGTCCGGTAGGACGCGTCATCCGGGAGGAATATGGAGAGGTCGAGGATCTCGTCCGGATGAACTTCTGGAACCCCGTCGTCTGGCACGAGGGCACCTACTACTACGACGACGACGTGCTGTACGTGGAGCCGGAATTCTTCGACGTGTTCTCGTTCCCGCTGCTGCAGGGCGACCGATCTACCGCGCTGACTGAGCCCGGCACAATCGTCATCACCGAGAGCACGGCCCGCAAATACTTTGGCGACCCAAGCGCAAACCTCGTTGGCCGATCGCTGACCCTTAACGACAGCCTCGACTACTCGATTGCCGGCATACTGGCTGATTTCCCGCACAACTCGCATTTCTCAGCCGACATCCTCGTCTCCTACCAGACGCTGCTTGATCAACAGCCCCAGGACTTCTGGCTGAGCATGGGTACGTGGACGTATCTGAAACTGCGTGATGGCGTCGATGCCGACGCGTTCGGATCAAAGATCGCGGATCTCATAGAGCGCAACAACGCCGATCAGCTTGCGGGCATTGGCTTGCGCACCGAGCTCGAAATGGAGGCGTTGCCCGACATCTACCTGCGGTCTGATCGCGGCGCACAGTTTGGTCCGTCAGGCGACGCCGGACAGGTACGTGTTTTCTCGGCGATTGCGCTGTTTGTTCTGCTGATCGCGTGCATCAATTTTATGAACCTCGCGACGGCGCGCTCACTCGAACGCGCAAAAGAGGTTGGCGTGCGCAAAGTGATGGGATCGACGCGCTTGATGCTGATCCGGCAGTTTCTTAGCGAGGCGGTCCTGCTCAGTGTACTCGGGCTCGTGATTGCGGTCGGCTTGATTGCGCTCACGTTGCCGAGTTTCAACGAACTCGCGGCGAAGGACATTCCGTTCCGCACGTTGCTTCAGCCGGGCTATATCGGCGCGCTGATCGGGCTGACCGCGATCGTCGGATTGTTCGCGGGTACGTATCCGGCCTTCCTGTTGTCGGGATTCCGGAGTATCGACGTCTTGAAGGGCAAGTTCCGATCATCGCCGGCCGGCGCGGTGCTGCGCAAGGGACTTGTCGTATTCCAGTTTGCGATATCCGTGGCCCTCATCGCGTGCACGATGCTTGTGTACAACCAGCTCAGTTTCATGAAGAACCAGGATCTCGGGTTTGAGAAAGAGCAGGTGCTTGTAATCAACGCGGTTGGACTTCCCGGGACCGTGATGGCGCAACAGTTTGAGACGGCACGAAACGAATTCCTCAGCCAGCCTGCCGTGAGCCAGGTGTCAGCATCCGCCGTTGTGCCCGGACGCAATCCGTGGATCAACCTTTTCTCAGCCGAGGGACTTGCTGACAATGACACGCGCCGCGGCCAGGTCGTCGTCGCGGATGCAAATTACGCCGAGACGTATGCCATCGACATTGTCGCGGGCCGCGATCTCTCGGATGAGTTTGAGACCGACGCCACCGAAGCCATCCTGATCAACGAAACGGCGGTTGAATACCTGGGCTACGGCACCCCCGCCGAAGCGGTTGGAAAGACGGTTGATGTAGATGGGCCGCGCACCGTTGTCGGCGTCATCGGCGACTACCATCACAACTCGCTTCGTGAGGTTGTCGAGCCGCTGCTGATTTTCAGCAATCCACCATCGTACAACTACTTCTCGATGCGGGTGCGCACGGCCGACGTATCCGACGCATTGCCCGCGCTGGAATCAGCGTGGACACGGCTATTCCCCGGCTATTCGTTCGAGACGTTTTTCCTCGACGCGGACTTCGAGTCGCAGTACCAGAACGAGCAGCGCCTGATGCGCATCTTCGGCGCGTTTTCGTCGCTTGCGATTCTGATCGCGTGCCTCGGGCTCTTCGGGTTGGCCGCGTTCACCGCACAACAGCGGAGCAAGGAGATCGGCGTGCGTAAGGTCCTTGGCGCTACCGTGCCCGGAATCTTTGTGTTGTTGTCGCGCGAGTTCACGCGACTCGTGATCGTAGGGTTTGTCGTTGCGGTTCCGATCGTCTACTTCACGATGGATGCCTGGCTCGACGGATTTGCGTATCGCACCGGCATTTCCTGGGTGGCGTTTGTGGTCGCGGGGCTGGCCGCATTGCTGATCGCCTGGATGACGGTCAGCTATCAGTCGATCAGGGCGGCGGTGATGAATCCCGTGCACGCGTTGCGCTACGAATAGGCACGACACCTACCGCGGTTGCAAGCCGACTCTGGCCGAAAGTAGCAAGGTGACTCTGGCCGAGCGCCGGGCCACCGGGCCCAGCTCGACCTAAGGCA
>JAUIJQ010000471.1 GCA_030431165.1 Rhodothermia bacterium
GTCCAGGGGTGGTCACGAACGTCCGCGATGAATCCGGCGTAGCGCTCCTGAAGGAGCCAGCGGGTGAGCGCCTCGGGGTCCGGTTGAAAGAACTGGATGAGCGAGAATATGATGGCGATGTAGAGGAGTGAAAACCGGAAGGCGCCCGATAGCAGCACGCGTCCGGGTGTCATCGCAAACAATGTGGTACCGACGTTCGGCGCGTCAATGCCCGACTCGGCGGCCGCAAGATCGCCAACCGTGTTTTCCGGTGCGCCCAGTTCAACGGCGTCGGCACCTCCACGCTTAAACGCGCGCACGATAGCGCGGATACGACCAGCTTCCTCGAGCGAGACAAACTCAAGTACACCTTCAGCCGACGTGCTGCCCGCAGTGACGACCTGAACGCTGGCCGTGCGTGTCAGGCGCGGAATCAGGCGCTGAACGATCGAAACGTTCTGAATCTTTTCAAGCGGAATCGATCGATGCTGTCGCGTCAGCACGCCGCTCTGAATTACGAGCTCTCGCTCGGTGATCCAGTAGCGGAACCGGGCGTACCGGAGGTAGATGAGCGGTAGTGCTACAACCGCATACAACGCCGTGGCGACCAGCGATGCTACGTTTGTCGAGTCTGGAGAGCGGTACGTTGCCAGAAGTACCGCGGCGAAGCCCGGAAGACTGAGAATGAACCGCTGGAGGAGCGTTACGGGATGGAGCCTCCTGCGATCAACGCTCTCGTTGTCCGGCGTGTCAGGAGGAGGTGTCAAACCGCGTCTTCGAGGATGTAGTGCTTGACCTCGTCTCTCAGCCGATTTGCCTCGGCGATATTCAGGCCCGGAAGGGTAACATCACTGCTTCGCGTACCGGCCGTATGAACGATCAGCTTTCCGACCTCAAATTCGCGCTCAATGAGGTCCTGCGATACGTCGAGGTGTTGAATGCGCCGCAGCGGGACGACGGTTCGCACGCGATTGAAGATGCCTCGCTCGAGGAAAAGCTCTTCTGATCTCAGTGCATATCGCCAAAATCGGTAACGCAGACGCGGGATCCCGACACAGATACCTGCAGAGAGGAGGAGAGCCAGAATCGAGATTACGCCCGGCGGGAGAAATCCACCCCCTGAAATCGCCGATGCCAGGTCGTACACAATAGCAGAGCCTCCAAGAAAGAAGGCTGCGATGAACGATTTGATGGTCCAAACCGACTTGATCGCCGGATCCAGCGTGCGGAGGTTGACCGCATGCGATGTGTCGGCCTTCTCGACGTCTTGTTCGATGATGCGCTCCACGACGGTCCGATCAGTTGTGGCCTGCCATTCGGGTGGGCGACAAAGGTACGAACCGACGAATCGGAGAACGAAATCCGTTTTGACCCGTTCGGAAAACCACGCCGACGGTTATCCGTCCACCCACGTTTTTCCCCCAAGATGATTGTAGCAGAAGCCTCGCGAATTGATCTCGATGCGCTGGTCGAACGGTACACCGCCGTGCGGTCGTTCACGCGTACACTCACCGCACCATTGGCGGCAGAGGACCACGTCATCCAGTCGATGGAGGACGTCTCGCCGACCAAGTGGCACCTGGCGCATACGACGTGGTTCTTTGAGACCTTTGTGCTCGGCGCCTTTCAGTCGGATTACCAACCGTTCCACGCTGAGTACGCGTACCTGTTCAACTCGTACTACGTTCAGGCGGGTGCGCGCTTCAGCAGGCCTCACCGTGGTCTTCTGTCGCGACCGACCGTCGCCGACGTACTTGCATATCGGGATGCGGTGGATGACCGGATGCGTCACTTCCTCCTCGCGGTGCCCGAGGAATCAGCGGTGGATGTAGCCGCCGTGGTCGGGCTTGGACTTAATCACGAGCAGCAGCATCAGGAGCTGATCCTGACGGATATAAAGCACGTGTTGTCGAGAAATCCGCTCAATCCGGCCTATACCTCGCGCACGTTGGAGCCGGCGGCGGCGAGACCAATGCGCTTGCTTGAAATTGAACCCGGCGTCTACGAAGTGGGCCACGCGGGTCATGGTTTCGCGTTTGACAACGAGGGGCCAAAGCACCGTGTCTTTATAGAGCCCGTGGCAATTGGTGACCGTCTGGTAACCAACGAGGAGTATGCGGCGTTTGTGGCCGACGGCGGGTACACCCGGCCGGAACTGTGGCTGTCGGAAGGATGGGCACGCGTTGAGTCGGAAGGCTGGCGGCATCCGATTTACTGGGAGCCGATCGACGAGGGTTGGGATCAATTCACCCTGTTTGGGCTGGAGGGCCTCCGTCCTGAAGAACCGGTCTGTCACATCAGCTATTTCGAAGCGGACGCGTATGCGCGATGGGCGGGTGGGCGCCTGCCGACTGAGTTCGAGTGGGAAGTCGCTTCACAATCTGAGGTGATTGAGGGCAACTTCGTCGAGTCGCGACGATTCCATCCGTCGCCGTCGGGAAACGACAGGCAGTTCTTCGGGGACGTATGGGAGTGGACCGGAAGTGCGTACGCCGCTTATCCGGGCTATCGACCGGCGGCCGGGGCGCTGGGCGAGTACAACGGCAAGTTCATGTGCAACCAATACGTTTTGCGAGGCGGCTCGTGCGCTACAAGTGAAACGCACATTCGGCGCACGTACAGAAACTTCTTTCATACGGCGGCACGCTGGCAGTTTGCAGGGCTTCGCCTGGCCTTCGACAATGGAGAGGTCCGTCATGGAAGTTGATATCGACGTGGCGGCGCAGGAGGCCGTGATCGCCGGGCTGTCGTCGCCGCAGATGACATTGCCCGCCAAGTACTTCTACAACGAGGAGGGCTCCAGACTCTTTGAGGCAATTTGCGATACGCAGGAGTACTACGTTACGCGTACCGAACGCAAGATTCTTGCCCGGTGTGCGGCGGATCTCGCAGGCCGCATCGGATCTGGTGTTCGTCTCGTTGAATTGGGAAGTGGGGCGAGCACCAAGACCAGACTTCTACTGGATGCGTGGACACATCTTCACTCGTATGAACCCGTCGATATCTCAGCGGATTTTATGCGTACGGTGGCAAGCCAACTCCAGCATGACTACCCACACCTTACCGTCGCGCCCATCGTCGCCGACTATACAACGTCTTTCGAACTCCCGGATAGCGACGCGACCGGTCGCACAGTTGTCTTCTTCCCGGGATCCTCAATCGGAAATTTCCATCCCGATGCTGCCCGTGACCTACTCAAGCGTGTTGTGTCAATGATGGGGCCGGATGGATTATTTCTCATCGGAATTGACCGTGTAAAAGATACCGCTGTCCTGAACGCCGCGTACAACGATCACGGTGGCGTTACCGCTGTGTTCAATCTGAACATGCTGGCCCACCTTAATGACCTGGGTGCAGCGTCTTTTCGGGTGGAA
>JAUIJQ010000010.1 GCA_030431165.1 Rhodothermia bacterium
TCGTGACGAATCCGGATGTAGTTGCCGAGTCCGCCGCCGCGGCCCGCTGACTGAATCACGCCATCGCCTGGCGCTACAATCGGTGTGCCCGTCGAAACAAGGACGTCGATCCCGTTGTGCGGTCTGACGACCTGGAGGATCGGATGCATGCGCTTGCCAAAGCCAGAGACGACCGGACCGTCAGTCGGCAGAATCGCCGGGAGCTCCTTCATGCGCTCCTGCTGTGCACTTGCTTCGTCAAGCAGCTCACGATAACTGCTGTTCTGCAGGTTTACGCGCCGCTCGAGCAGATCCAGCGTTGAAGCCGAGTTGCGCAGGAGCTTGGCCGTTGTCGGCGAGTAGCGATCAAAACGAGCGTAGCTGTCTGAACCGCCAACACCCACGCGACGAACGTCGTCAGATATCGGGGTTGCCTGCAGTAGCGCGCGATAAAGCTGCTGATCAGACTCAGCGAGTTCGCCCAATTCGCGCTGAACCGCGGTCATCCGCTTGGATACATCAGCAAGGTGATCCTGCAGCGCGTGGTTCTCAGCCTGAAGAGAGAGTTCCTCAGGCGTTTTCATGAACCGGTCCATTCCGAACATGAGGACCGTTGCGACTGCGAGACACGAAATGCCGAATCCTACCGCTCTCAGTACCTGGCGACGCCGGTCGACCTGGAGTTCAACAAAGTCGCAGGCCTCGTGGTCGTAGTAGTAGTAGCGATGCTTCGACATCTAATCCGTGGGTGTACTTGTCAGCAGGGTGTTCAACCGAACGCCCAACCGATGCAATTTGCTATTGCAATGTCTATCTGATGCAACCGGGTATGACCCGGAAATATACCGGCTGAAACCAACACCAGTCAATGTCTCCAAACGGGGCCGGCAGGTGGTGTTCTGGTCGGTATCGGTACCGGTTTTCGCAATGTTAAGTGCTTTTGTTCGCTGCGCTTAAGCCCTTTCGATCACTTGCCGGCGCCGGCAAGATGCCCCGTGATCTGGCCGAGGTGATGTTCGCCGTGATGCGCATACTCCTTGAGCATGTATTCCAGCGATTCTTCGCCGTTTTCGCTATGAAAAACGACGTTCTGCCAGTGTGCGTCGTCAACAGCATCCAGCATGTACGCCCAGCGACCGTGTAAAGCGTGAAGGAGATCTATTGATATCTCCACGGGCATTTCACGGTTGTCTGCCAGTTCTGACCAACCGTCCTGGTCGTAACCCATGACGTCTGTGCCCGGTGACACGACGGCAGTCCGCATCCGGATGAATCCGTTGATGTGCGAATCCACCAGGTGATGCACAACCTGGCGTATCGTCCAGCCGCCGTCACGGTACGGCTCATCGAGCCGGTCAGGATGCGTCTCGTTCAGGACGGCCTCGAGACGGGAAGGAAAGTCGGCAAGACGCCTGATCGTCTCCTGCCGTTCACTTGTCGTCATGTATCCGTGTCGTCATGTATCGGTAGGCTCTTCGAACAGATCTTTTGCACCGGGAATTGAGGGATCTGCTGACGCGACGGACTTTGACCAGGCCGCACGACCAATTGTATCTGGATCAGCCGGACGCTTTGAACCTGGCCCGGAATCCGGTGGGCCATCCGCGTTTCGCACACGTGATACCCAGTCGGCGTATCCGCTGCTCGCGCCCTGGGCAGCGCCGCCGGAGGCTTCGACGTTGGCCAGCGCCTGCCGATACGCGCGCTCCACGTCGGCCAAGTTCTTGGTCAGTTCGGCGCGGCGCGGATGCACGAACTCTGCATCGACCACGGCACCGGGCTCAACGGTCCAGCGATCCGCAAAAATCGTCCCGTCCACAACGCCCGATCGCTGAATGTCAAACCGCTGACAATGCGCATCTCCGGAAAGGGCGCCCGCAATCTGTACCGATTCGGCCTGCACGTTCCCATCCAGACGACCTCCCTCGGCGATGACAACGCTCGTCGAGGACGCTATGTCTCCCGAAACGGATCCGTACAAATGCACGTCACCCACAAAGCGGAGCGTTGTCCCGTCAAGCGTGACATCTGTTCCGAGGATGGTTGTCTGTTTTCCGGATTCCGGCATCGGCTACTCGGGCGTCTTCCCGGGGCATGATACGACCCAACACATTATGACTTGGCGGGCCCAATGACCAACTCGTCGGGAAGGTCGTTACGCTGATTCTCGGGATTCAGCAGCGGACCCGTTAACGGCAGGTCGAAGGCCGTAAGGAACGGCGCCATCGTCGAGAAAAACAGCTCCTGCTGGAATTCCAGGAAATCTGCGTCGTAGCCATGGTGCTCCCCGCGATGACCGTTAATGTCGAGATAGAAAGTACGGGCCCATCCGGGATATCGACTCTCCGCCTCTTTGATCAGCGCAAAGGCGTCGCGGGCGCTATCGACAAATCCATCCGCCTCCCCTACGACCATGTAGATCGAGACACTGTTGTCGAAGTTCATCGCGATGCCCGGCTGATCAGGCTTCGCGTATTGCGGCACGTTTGCAGGTGCGCTCGAAGGTCCGTTGGAAGAGTTGGAAGGTGACTTGGGAGACTCCATGCAGCTTCTTTAAGTGTCGGGCGAGATTATGCGGACTCGTCGGCGACGAGTTCCGGGGCGGCTTCTCCGTCAGCGTCGGCGTCGATGTCGTCCATGTCGTCATCCATGTCGTCGTCCATGTCGTCGTCCTCGTCGTCGGGCATATCCTCATCGCCGTCGCCACCCGAGGAAAGTGCATCAAGGTCAACGTCCTCATCAACGTCGGCCCCGTCGGATTGACGCAGCAACTCAGCGGCGAGGTGACGTCCGGTTTCTGTATCAAGCGCAGCAATAGCCTCTGGCGTTCCGGCACCGACAATCTGACCACCCTCAACCCCACCAAGCGGACCCAGGTCGATGATGTGATCTGCAACCTTGACCACATCGAGGTTGTGCTCGATTACGAGTACGGTATTTCCTTTGTTGACCAGCGCCTGCAACACGTTCAGGAGGTGACGCACGTCTTCAAAATGTAAACCAGTCGTCGGTTCATCGAGGATGTAAAGCGTCTGACCCGTTCCGGGTCGCGAAAGCTCTTTGGCGAGCTTTACACGCTGTGCCTCTCCACCAGACAGTGTCGTCGCCTGCTGACCGAGTCGAATGTATCCAAGTCCGACAGTTTGGAGCGTCTTCAGCTTGCGGGCAATGCGCGGGACTTTTTCAAAGACCTCCAGCGCATCGTCGACTGTCATTCCGAGTATCTCGGCAATACTGTGGCCGGCGTATTTGACCTCGAGTGTTTCCGCGTTGTATCGCTGCCCGCGACACGTCTCACACTCGACGTAGACATCCGGAAGGAAGTTCATCTCGAGCTTTACAATCCCTGCACCGCGACAAGCCTCACACCGGCCACCTTTTACGTTGAAGCTGAAGCGCCCGGGCTTGTATCCGCGAATCTGGGACTCCGGGAGCTGCGTAAAGAGGTCGCGGATGTGCGAGAACAACCCGGTGTAAGTCGCCGGGTTCGAGCGAGGCGTACGACCAATTGGTTTCTGGTCGATATCGATGACCTTGTCGATGTGCTCGAGTCCGTCAATGCGATCGTACGCAAGCGGCTGCCGCATCGCATTGTGGTAGTGTCGCGCCAGGATCGGGTACAGCGTCTGATTGATCAGGCTCGACTTGCCGGAGCCCGAGACGCCCGTCACACACACAAACGTGCCCAGCGGAATATCGAGGGTGTCACCTCTCAGGTTGTGCCCGACCGCTCCGCTCAAGACAAGCGACTCGCCGGTACCCGCTCGCCGCGACTTCGGAACCGAGATCTGTCGTCGACCTGACAGGTAGGCTGCGGTCAGGCCCGAAATACGGGAGCGCTTTGACATGAACTTGCGCGGGGGGGCCGCACCCAGCAACTCACCGCCGTGTTCGCCTGCGCCGGGGCCCAGGTCAATGACAAAATCAGCCGCCTCGATCATTTCTCTGTCGTGCTCAACAACGATGACCGTGTTACCGAGATCTCGAAGTTGCTCAAGCGACGCGATCAGTCGTTGATTGTCGGTTGCGTGCAGACCGATACTGGGTTCATCGAGGACGTATAGCACCCCAACGAGTTGCGTGCCTATCTGCGTTGCCAGCCGAATGCGCTGACTTTCACCGCCCGATAGCGAGACCGCACTGCGATCAAGACTCAAGTAACCGACGCCGACGTTCAGCAGGAATCCCAATCGGTCCTGTATTTCTTTTACGATCGGCTCCGCGATGATCGCGTTTCGTCCCGACAGTGACAGGCTATCGAAGAAGCGCCCGAGTTCGTGCAGATCCATGTTGACCAGGTCGGCAATGTTGCGATCGCCAACGCGAAACGAGAGTGGAATCTGACCAAGTCTCCCGCCGCCACACGCTTTGCACTGCTTCTTCTCCATGAACGATTCGGCCCAGCGGCGAACCGACGACGATGACGTGTTCTCGTAGGTGTGTCGGATGTGCGCGAGTACGCCATCAAAACGGTGTTGATATACAACCTCCCGCTTCTTGTACTTGTACACGATATCAAACTGTTCATCGCCGGCACCGTCGAGCAGCAGGCGCTGCCGCTTCTCTGTCAGCGAATCCCACGGTTTGTCGAATGATATCCTGTATTTCTTCGCTACCGCACGAAGCTGACTGTAAATCCAGACGTCACGCGGTTTGCCAAGTGGCGCAAGGGCGCCTTCAGCAATTGTCAGCGAGCCATCGGGTACAACGAGCGCCTCCGACACCTCGCGTCGCGTACCAAGCCCGTTGCACTCGGGGCACGCACCATACGGCGAGTTGAAAGAGAAGGTGTTCGGCGACGGGTCCTCGTAGCTTATTCCGTCGTCAGGGCAAAAGAGGTGTCGGCTGAATACGCGGTCGGCCCCGCCGTCTGCATCGGCGGCGATCAGAATCCCCCCACCAAGCGAGAGCGCCATCTCTACCGACCGACTTACGCGATGTCGGATATCCTCCTTCACGACGATTCGGTCAACCACCACTTCGATATCGTGGGTCGCGTAGCGATCAAGCTTCATACCCGCCTTGATCTGCTCAACGTTCCCGTCCACGCGCACACGCTCAAACCCCTGCTTGGCGATCTGGGTGAACAGCTCGCGGTAGTGCCCTTTTCGTCCGCGCACAACGGGCGCAAGAATCAGAACGCGGGCACCGTCGCCAATGCGCAGGATGCCGTCAACGATTTCGTCGTCAGACTGTCGGCGCATCGGCTTGCCGGACACATAGGAGTAGGCATCAGACGCGCGCGCAAACAGCAGGCGCAGAAAGTCGTAGATCTCGGTGACCGTTCCGACGGTTGACCGCGGATTATGCGAAACGGACTTCTGCTCAATTGCGATGACCGGCGACAATCCGTCGATAAAGTCGACTTCCGGTCGCTGCATGACGCCCAGGAACTGACGAGCGTATGCGCTCAGGCTTTCCATGTAGCGGCGCTGCCCTTCGGCGTACACCGTGTCAAAGGCGAGTGACGACTTGCCGGATCCCGACAGCCCCGTGACCACCGCAAGCTGGTTCCGCGGGATGTCCAGGTCGATATTCTTGAGGTTGTGTTCGCGGGCACCGCGAATCACGATTCGGTCGTCCATAGCCGGCGCTGTTGAACAGGTTGAAACCGCACGGGTGGGCCTTCGTTCCGTGCCCGCTCCGTCAAAATCCTGTGTGACGGCCGCGTGATGAAACCTGGCGCGTGTTCCTGCGAACACCGGCCTGAAAGCCACACACTTCATTGGGAATCCGCACTCGCAACATGGCATCCGGACTTGACTCAGTTGGCGTTGCACTCCAGACCCTGCGGTCAAAACCGCTCAACACCTTGCTGTCGACACTCGGGATTGTCGTCGGGATTGCAGCCCTCGTTGGGATCCTGTCGTTCGCCGATGGCATGGAGCGCTTTGCACGTGAGCAGGTCATGCGCAACACGGATTTTCACAGCATCATGGTCAACACGCAGACCACGAAGCAGGTTGACGGCATCCGAATTCGCCGCGACTTCCCGGTGGTGTCTTTTTCGGATATCCGGGCGCTCCGCGATGTGCTCGGCGACACCGCCGAGGTGACGCTCGTACGACGCCACGGCGCCATCGTGTCGCTCGTTGATGGTACAAGCGACGATGCCGGCACCCAGATTTTCGCCGGATTACCCAACGTCCTCGCCATGGGCGACGGATCGATGCTGGCCGGACGATTCCTGTCAGATGAGGATGTCGACGAGGCCGCAAACGTTGTCGTTGTATCCGACTCGCTCGCCAAACGATTAATGCCGGGGCAACCGGCTGCATCGATCGTAGGACAGCGCGTACTTGTCGGCGTAGATACGGCCACGGTGATTGGCGTTTTGTCAGAAGATGTCGGCAGCTCGCCGCTATCCGCCCATGTGCCGGTTACATCCTTTCTGTCGCTGAACCCCGGCGGCAATCCGCCAATCGTCGCGGCGAGCGCTGAGCGCATTGAAGACGTCCCCCGTGCTGCCGAATCAATGCGCGCGTGGTTTGACGGGCGCTTTGGCGACGAAGCTGACGCCCTGCAGATCGCGACCAATGCGTCGCTTGTTGACCAGGTCTCGCGCGGCATCTTGTTATTCAAGATCATCATGGGGCTGATCGTCGGCCTGTCAGTGATGGTCGGAGGCATCGGCGTCATGAACGTACTGCTCATGTCGGTCACAGAGCGGACGCGCGAAATCGGTATCCGAAAAGCGACGGGTGCAAGACGCAAAGACATCGTCTCGCAGTTTCTGATCGAGTCGATCGGAATAACCGCACTGGGGTGCCTCATCGGACTCGCGTTTGGCGGCGCTGTTGTCATGGTCGCAACACCGATTATCAGAACGTTTGCCGAGGTACCGTTTGATGCCGTCCTGAGCGGAGGCACCGTCGTTGTTGTCGCAACGGCGGCGATCATTCTTGGGTTGACGTTCGGCACCTACCCCGCCTGGCGAGCCGCGCAGCTTTCACCGGTTGACGCCATCAGGCACGAGTAGTCAACTCGCCTTTGCGGTTACCGGCTCACTATTGTGCTCGCGATCATCCGACCTCACAAGCACGTAAGGTTCGAGCCGCGCCGACGCGGCACCGTCTCCCGCATGACGCCGGCCGTGACCGTCGCCCGATGCGGCAATGCCTGGTGGCACGGGTAGCGGCAGTACGTTGCCAGGTCGGAAATCAGGCGGCAGGCTCGGCGTCCGTGCCGGCCGGCCTCGTTCGTCGACGGGTACCCAGACGCGTGGCAGCCGGTACAGGTAGCGACCGATGCCCCAATGAACGGCCGCACGTCGCATGCTGGCTGACAGGCCACCTTTCACCGACTCAATCTCGGTGTTTTCCGCACCATCCCACTTTGTCACCCACTCGCCGTCGATCCGGATCGAGATACCGCAGATCACGCCCCCGTCGGGTCCACGCCTGAAGCTATTGCGCCAGTTGGCGGGTCCGCATACGGCGTCGAGGCGATCCATGATCGCGCGATTGGAGATATACGCCACGACGAGGGCGCGCTTCTTATCACGCGTGTATACGAGCGGTCGCCAGGAGATATCTTCTTCGGCGAAGCAGCTTTGGATTGCGCCGCGGATGGTTGTGCCGCGTCTCTGGAACCATGATATCACCCCAATGTGACACCTATATGTCATAGGCCTTCAAACATGTTTTGCACCGCCCTTTCGTTGCTCTGAGGCGCTGTACAACATATTCTTAGACAAGATCGTACAACTGCGTCGGTGCACTCGATTTGCGTGCGGGAAAGCCCCGTTCAGCCAGCTAAAGCGCCAGGAAAATGAACATCTATCTCGGCAGTCTCATCGTCGGCGGGTTCTTTGTGCTCCTGTCGATTTTCGGCGGCGGCGAACATGACAGCGATGCAGACGTCGATGCGGATTTTGACACCGATTTTGACGCCGATGCGGACGTGGACCTGCACATCGACATGGACGTCGATGCGGACCACGACATGCACGTTGGAGGAGGTGACGCTGACCTGAGTGCCGGTGTCGGCCTCGTTGACCTGTTGTCAATACGCGCCCTCTTCCTGTTCGCCGCGTTCTTTGGTCTCGCCGGTGTCCTCCTGAATCTTGTTGGTTCGTCAGAGCCCATGACGGCGATTCTTTCGACCGGTACAGGGTTGTTGTGCGGCCTTGGAGGCAACTACATCATCAAGCGGTTTGCCTACGCGCATGTGTCGAGCAATGTCACGTCCAATGAACTAAAAGGGAGGACGGCGCAAGTCATCCTGCCGTTCGTTGCGAAAGAACGTGGAAAGATCGCTGTTATCTCGCGTGGCCAGCGTCTTCATTTGCTGGCACGTCCGCTGGACGAAGAATCGAAGGAAGCATTTGAGAACGGAGACGACGTTGTTATTGTCCGGATGGCCGGTAACGTCGCAGAGGTTGTTAAACCAAACTGATCCTGAACAAGCAAGCACATGGAACTCCTCGTGGTACCCTTTGTCGTCATCGTCGCGTTCATGGCGGTCCTTGGAATCATCCGGGCCAATCTCAAGATCTGCCAACCAAACGAGGTTCTGATTTTCAGTGGCCGGCAGCGACAGTTGAGCGACGGATCAAGGGTTGGCTATCGTGTCATTCAGGGCGGGCGTGGATTTCGTGTCCCGATCATTGAAAAGGTTGACCGCCTGATCCTGAACACCATTCCGATTGATCTCACAGTCACGAACGCTTACTGTAAAGGCGGTATTCCGCTTACTGTGCGGGCCATTGCAAACGTCAAGATTGGGTCTACAGAGAACGAACTGAACAATGCTGTTGAGCGCCTCCTCGGCAAGTCGCTTGACGAGATCATGATCATTGCGAAGGAGACCCTTGAGGGCAACCTTCGCGGGGTGGTTGCGTCGCTTACGCCGGAAGAAGTCAACGAGGATCGGCTGAAGTTTGCCAAGGAACTTGTCGATGAAGCAGACAGTGACCTGAGTGCACTTGGGCTGCAACTTGACACCCTGAAGATCCAGAGCGTTGAAGACGACCGCGGATACCTTGACGCAATTGGTCGTCAGAGTTCGGCCAACGTTATCGCCGCCGCACAGGTTGTTGAAGCTCAGAAGCGTGAGCAGGCGAAGCTGGCTGAAGCAAAAGCCGATCGATCGATTGCTGAAGCAGAAAATGAGGTCCGCGTAATCAGAGCGCAGCTTGCCGCAAACGCTGAAGCAGAGGAAGCGAAGATCGCGATCGCCGCACGAACGGCCGAAGCCAAAGCGAAGCAGGAACTGCTGGAAGAACAGATCCTGCTCGAAGAAAAAGAGCAGCGCGCACTAACGGTTGTGAAGGCGCAGGCGGAGCGTCAAGCCAAGGAAGAAATTGCAAAAGGCAACGCCGCAAAGATTCTCGAGGACGGTGCTGCCGAAGTTGACGTACTTCGGCAGAAGCTCGAACTCTGGCGTCAGGCAGGTGACGACGCAGAACGCCTGTTCCTCATTCAGATGCTGCCGGAGATTCTGGAACAGGTTGTGTCAACCGTCGATAACCTTCAGATCGACAAGATCACCGTGGTCGACTCCGGCCAGGGCGGCGGTGGAGTACCAGCGGTCTTTAATCAGATAGCCGGTTCAACACCCGCGCTCCTCGAAAGCCTCAAAGCTTCCACAGGCATCGACATCGCCGGCATGCTATCGCGGGCGAGTTCGTCCCAAGAGCGCGTAGCAATACCGCGTCGAACCGACAGTGACAGCGGAGACAACGCGCCTAACGTGTAACCGTTACGTAGACGACCCGCTCTGACTGGTCGGGAATCTCGAAAGCCCGTTCGCCATTTCTGCGACGCTCATCCGTCGCAACGACAGGCTCGGCAGCAGCCGTGGCGAGTAACGCTGTGCGCTCGTCGCCGGTGATCCGCATGGACAAGCCGAGGCTTGCTGACGACGTCGACACCTTCAGGCCCTGCTGGTTACCGTGGAGCAGCACCCGCTGCGTCTGTCCCGAAGGGGACGAACGCAGCACCCCGCCCGAACTCAGTGCCGTGTAAGGAGGCACGCGTATCGTCACCGAATGCGCAGCGGCCATATCAATCTGCCTACCGGCATGGCCGGCAAGCGTTTGCGCGCTACTGGCCCGAGGCCCGATAACGAGCATCGGCATGCCACACAAGGCAACCAGTACGACGCGGGGAACGCGGCGACGCGGGTTTCGGCGAGACATCGCTAAGCGAGATTACTAACGGCTTCATTTCGGCAGCCGCGATCGCTACTGCCGGATGTGGGGTCTCTTTGACCCTGACCGTGGAATATCAATCAGATTACTCGACTTCGCAAGCGTAACGTAAACAATAACATATACCGCGCTTGCAGGTCGTTCGGCTCATTGTATCGCGGATGCAACGGCCGGGTTAAGCAAGCGCCCGCGGTTCATATCTTGCCGCTCCCCTTTCTTCTGCGGATTGTTCGATAGGTAATGAACGACCAATACGACAAGCTCACATGCCACGACTGCGGCGCCCCACTACAGGGGCGTTTTTGTCATGTCTGCGGACAGAAGCACCAACGACTGCGGCAGCCGGCACATCAGTTTGTTCGGGAGGCGATCGTTGAGCTCCTGGGTCTGGATGGTCGGCTGTGGAGCACGCTTCGCCTCCTTCTGTTTCAGCCGGGACGACTTACCGACGACTATCGAGCAGGCATCCGCACGCGGTATCTGCGACCGCTCCGGATCTACATCTCCACCACGCTCGCCTTCTTCTTTCTTGTGTCCCTGATCGACCCGGCCGGACAGATTGAGCAGCAACTCGGTGCTCAGATTCAGGCTGATACGACAGCGCTGGCCGGCGAACGCTACAGCGTAATCAGCCGACGCATGCGCGACGATTCTACGCGTCTGCGTCAACGCGTCGCTGAGCTGCAAGAAGCCCAGACGAAGCTTGACAGTCTGATGGCGGGCGTTCGAGAAGAAGCCGGTATTGATGCCGGGCAGCGTGCGCTTGACAGGGCGCGAAGACGCGTTGAATCAACCGAGGCGAACAACAGCGTGCGGCGCCGACGATTCCAGTGGCAGCAGGAGGTCCTCGCAACTTATCCGCCTGACAGCCTGATTCGGCCCGACGATCTGGCGCAGGCGTCTATTCTCGTCATTCCAGGGACCGAGTCCAACGATGGCGACGACTGGACCTTCACAACGGGGCTACCGGAGTGGGCAATTCGATCGGCCGCATTGCGACGACTGCGGTCTTCAGAAAACTCGGCGGAGCGCGTGGCCGCCGGTGCTGAATTCCTGCGCGGGATGGTCAATCGCCTGCCGGCGGCGATGTTCATGCTGCTTCCCGTCTTTGCGATGCTCCTGAAGCCACTGTACACCAGGAAGCGACTGAGATACCTGACAACACCAATCCGCGGCCTGCTTACAAGACTGCGAGGACAACCGGCCCGGGGAATGCCACCGACACAACATTATTACGTCGACCACCTCGTCTTTGGTCTGCACACGCACGCCTACGCATTTGTGGTCTACTCGGTAATCCTGTTGCTAAGCGTCGTGGTTCCTGACGGTATCCCGCGGGCAATCATCACGATCATTCTGATGCTGTTCGTGCCGGTATACTTCCTTCGGGCGCAGAAGCTTGTCTACCACGAAGGCTGGTTCAAAACGATCTTCAAGGCCTTGCTCCTCTTCAGCGTATACTCGATGCTCCTGCTCGGGGTCGGATTTACGCTGGCCTTTATTCTTGCGGCTGCGCTTGGCTAGTTTGACGCCCAGATGCGCCGCTCCGATCGACCCAGCTCCGTGCCCGGAATGGCGATTCGTGATCCCTCAGATGCTGTCGGGTCCTCGCCCATGATGGCTCGGTTGGCCACCCATATCCTTGGCCACCAGACTTCATCGCCGTAGTGCGTTGAGGCGAGCGACTGGAGGGTCTCACCCTCTTGCATCACATGTTCGCGTGCTTCACCGGTATCCGGCCGGGACGAAACGTCGAGTACCTCATTACGCGACGCAATCCGGAGCTCCTGTCCTGGATAAACCCAGTGTGGATCCGCCACCGTCTGTTGATTTGAGAACCAGACGAGCGGCCAGAGTATCGGGTCACAGTAGTAATCCGCGGCAAGTGCAGTCAGCGTCTCGCCACGGGCAACGGTATGCGTCAGCGGAAGCCCGTCCTCATCCACACACGCCCCATCTACCCACGAGAACTCATCTGTGTCTTCCCCGCCGTCGCGCTCGTCGTTCGATTCCTCGCCCGACTGTTCTTCCTCCTGGCTCGAATCGTCCGGAGCACCTATGTGCCCTCTATCGATAAACCGGATCGTTCGCCGTCGAGGAATCACGCGGAGCTCGATCTCGGCGGTCTCTCCCGGCTGAACCTGTACGGTCACTGGCTCGCCAATGATATGGCTCTCGGGCAGGTTGGCGTATACGATTCGCACCGTCCACGTGCCGGGCCGGATTCCCGGCAGTGAAAAGCCACCCTCCCGATTCGACGTTGCACGGTGCCTGCCAATACCGTCTGTAAACTCGACCACGACACCCGTCTCAGCCGCCACACTCGTGAGCTGACCCGCCTGACGTGAACCATCGCTGTAGGCATAACGACGGACAGAACCGCGAATAGCCGAGGCCTGCGCAACCGGGATTTCGAACGTCCCGGCGAGCATTGCTGCATCGACTTCTCGCGGCAGTTCGATCAAGGGCACGCGGTCCAGTCCGATACTCCCGGCCTCCAGGATGAGAAATTCGCGTCCGTCTTGCGCGGCGGGAATCTTGAAAGCGCCATCGCCGTCGGTCTGAGCAGACCGGTTTCCGATGCGCACAACGGCTCCCCTGATCCGCTGACCTGTCTCGGCATCAACAACGATCCCGCGTACATGAGCGCCGCTCGAACCAAGCGTCCCGATGGAGAGGGGTACTTCATACGACAGCGCCAGGTCGTGCCGTACTCCATCCGAACCAAACGCACTAAGATTTGACCGGATGCCGGCCACATGGCCGCGGGGCAGTGCATAGTTGGCGCGCATCGAGAGCGACTGATACCGCCTGGAAATAACTCCCGCATCCACCATCAGCAGTCCGTCGGCTGACCAGGTAAGCCGTCGACCGATCCGACCGTCAGCCCCAAGAGCCAGCATTGTTGAACTGCTCGAAGTGAGGCGATACATCGTGGCACCTCGGTCCAACTCGATCGCCGCGTGAATGGTAGTCGCCCCGAGGTTCGCGCCGGTAGACAACTCGTACCTCGACAACGCGCGGCGCTCGGGTGCGAAACTGGCTGATGCGGAGCCGGCTTCCGCCGAAGCGGAGAATGTGTACCTCCCGATTCCATATTGCATGCGTACTTCCAGTCCCCGCGTGTCACGATCTTCCTGCGCCGTATCGAAGACGGCTGATTGTGCCCGGGATTCGAACACGCCCGAAACCGCTCCTTTGCCACCGAGCATTTCAAAGTGTACAGTCGGACCGAGACGAGCAAACCGATTTGACACGGTCGAGCTGATACCCAAACCCTGCTGTACACCACGTTGATCAACTATCAAGCTCCCCGAGAAGTCAAGCCCCGGTGTGAGGCGAGCACTGGCAGCAACGGTGCTCGATTTCAGATCCTGATACAGGCCTGGGAACTCGGAGCCCGTATGCATGAATCGGGCGGATGCCTGACCGCGGTCGTGCCGCCCCGTGACGCCGGCGGCAAAGGCTATCCCCGCCTGGCCCGACCCTAGCCCGTCGCCAAACTCAAGATCAACGACCAACGCATCTATCGGCGAATACTCCGAGCGTAGTGTGACGCTTTCGCCACCAATCACACCCGACTTGTCGATGAAGTTCGCCCCTAAACGCACCGTTTCATGTGGTTCGTAGGTCAGGTTGAATCCAAATACGCCCTCCTTCGGAAGCGCGTACCGGCTGCGACCATAGAACCCCGTTGCGGATAGCGGTCCGAAGTATCCGACCACTCCCACGCCGCGCGCGCGGCGACCAAACTCCGTGAGCGGCGACAGATCAAATCGGTGGTCGCCAAGCATAACGGCCCATCGCTCACTGATATACGTCGCATGGTACTCGTCGCGACGCGCAAACAAAGAGGAAGAGGACAGATCCGGCGTTCTGATGCCAAACGCAACGATGTCGGAGCCCCCTGAACGAATCGGACCACGGCCTTCCAGCTCAACCTGTCCGCCACGCCCCCGGTAACTCTCAAAGCCGTTGAGTCGCAGCTGCAACGGATACCGCGACGCAGGCGACACCTCTCCGTGGACCGGCAGAACATCAACCGAAACCGATCGCTCGCCAACCAGGATATCGTTCTGTGTCACCTTCACGCGGAACCACTGGCGTTGTCGTCGGCGGACCGTAGCCGGCGCGGTAATCGTAGCTATCAGGCTTCGCGTTTCTCCAGGCCCCAGCGACATCGCACGCGGCGATGACAACGTGTACGCAGCCTCAGGAATAATCGTCGTCGCTATCTCAAAAGAGACCGACGCGTTTCCGGCATTGGCCACCAGCAGCTCGATGTCGTATTCAGATCCGGCGGGCACCCATTCAGGCGACGCCAACACCTCAATATCGAGTCGGCGCGTTTCGCCAACGTGTACACTGACCGAGGCCTCGTCTCTTGACTCGCGCTGCTTGATATCCCGCACGCGGAACCCAACACGAAACGTTCGCGCCGCTGATGCGCTGCTGACACGAAAAGAGATCAGACGCCGGACTGCGGCACCTCCGGCAACGACAAACGATGTGGGCGCGTTCACGAGTTGCCAGTTCGCGGGCAGGGTGATGTCAGCGCTGAAAGTGCGCGGCTCGTCGGATGTATTGCGCACCACAAACACCGCCGTCACTGTTTCGCCGGGTTCGGCGTGAAGTGCCTGACTTCCTGCACGACTTACTTCAACCGTGCCTGGACCCGATTCGGATGCCCGACCCTCGGTCAAAGGCACGCACAACAGAACCAGTGCCAATGTCGTGATATGTGCCGCACGGCTCCGCACGTTGATGCGCTACAGCGTGACGGTGTACTGCCCGCCGAAGAGGTTGTCCTCGCCGGCATCAACAACAACGAGGACCTCGTAATCTCCCTGAGCCAGGTCACTCAGGTCGAACCGATAGCTCACCGACGTTTCGGGGTAGATTCGGGCAACCTCGGAGTCTCGCTTGCCCAGATTCTCGCCGGCGCCATCGAAAACTTCGATCCATACTTTCGGCTTTACAAGAACATTGCCTTCGTTCTCGACGCCCACTCGCAGCAATCGCCCGGAGGATCCGGCCTCCAGGTCAACCCCCGCAAAAGCGATCTGATACTCTTCGATATCGCGAACGTGAGCAGCAATCTGGACGGCGTACCGATAGACCTGCCTCAGCCCAACCTGAACTTCTTCTGACGACGAGTCCATCGTTGACTCGGGCGCGTCGGCCGGGACGTCTTCGACCATGATGACCGACCAGTAGCTGCCCGACAACGAAGCCGAGTCTTCCGGTACGCTGAGACGGTAAGCGATTTCTACCTGTTCACCCGGGGGTACCGTGACCGAAGATGGGTTGAAGACGATCCAATCGGCGTTCGAGCGCGCCAGCGTATTGGGTTCGTCGAAGAAGTTGGACCCGTCCAGGAAGAAGGCGTAATCAGTCTGGTAGATCTTTGCCTGCCGAGGCAAATCAGTTGGATTCTGAACCGCAATCGTACCGGTAACAACGGCTCCCGGACTGACGTCGTAGTCGCGCGCCAGGTCGCCGACGACGGCTACCTGTGCACTGACAGGTGCAGCAAGCTGCAGTAGCGGCAGCATCAGAAGCAGAACCAACAGCGGGAAAGAGAGTCGTTTCATTGCGCGGTCCAGGTGAAATACACGGTGTGGTTGTCGTCCCCGTGCAGGTTTGAGTTGCCCGACGAGGCCGGCGCCTCAGCGCGATAATAGATGCGTGACCAGCCGATCAGGCTTTGGCGGGTGATATTGCGGATAAAGTCCATCGGCGGTGCTCCGTCGATCAGCTCTATCTCGGGCGCAGCGTTTCCAGTCGTCACGTCGCGCGCTTCAGCGAACAGCTTGAATGACTGGCCGGGCGCGACAGTGCTGGCGACAATCTTTGAAGTCTGGATCGGGGCAAACAGCCAGAGAAGACGCGCACTAACGTCTTCGTCGGGGGTTGGATCGAGCCCGGCGAAAGCAGGGGGCTGGATCGTCAATTGCGTACGTCCGCCCGTCGCAAACAGGATTTGTGCCTGTGCGCTTGATGGAGTCCAGCCAGTGGCCACTGCGAGGGCGAGTAGCAGACAGGCAGGCACGCGGGTACGTAGGCGGCTCCGGCTCATGACCGGCGGGGCGGGAGTTTCGGGGAAACGGCGGGAAGCACCAATACCCGCCGGCGGATTGCCGGCGGGTTTGGTACGCGTTGTAACAGGCAGGTCCCGGTAGCGGAATCTGCCGCGGCGACTAGCTGGTCAGCGTGTACGTGACCGTGCGCGTCTCGCCGGCACCATTTGGTGCAACCGCAGCCGTTGCCGATGCGGTGTACTCGATGGTACCTGTGCCGGAAACCAGGCCGATGCCGGTAACCATGTCCTGCGCGGTGCTGGAAAGAGTAACCTTCCCTGCCGACGTCGATGATCCTACAGCCGAGAGCTCTGCTTCGAGCGTGATGCCCGCAGCGTAAGCACTTGAGATGGCCGCCGTAATCTTCTTGCCGGTAGCATTCGTCGTGACGAGGTACTGGCTCGAGTTGTTGACGGCCGGTGCCGGATCAGCCCCGGCGGAAGCCGGTGCACCGAGGGTCAGCGTGATGTTGCCCGAAACGTCGAAGACGTTGAATTCGGGAACGATGATAGTGACATCGTGCGTAGCGCTCTGGCCGAAGGCGGTGGGGGCCATCGCGCCAAGAAACACCAGTGCCGCAAACACTTTCGTGAGTTTCATTCTATTCCTCCAGGAATACCATTGGATGGTACGATGCGGTTGCCGCCGCACCGATGGGATCAATCCGGTAATCGGAGGTTCGAAACGACGCTTAAATCGTCGGGCGTGAACTTAAGTCGAATGGAATTCCACGCCTACGCGGCAAAACCCATGTCTTCACGCCGCTGACGCACGCGTTCGCGTATCACGATGGGCTGCCCATCGTCACCCTGCCCCACGTACGAAGACCGCGGTTTTGCCGGCGACGCGAGTATTCGCGAAGAACAGTGCGGTACAAGACGCAGCCTTGCGTCAGCCCGAAACAGCGACGCATGGTTCCTGGCTACCACGTACAGTACGTCGGGCAGGCCGTGGGCAACGTCGAGCGCATCCAGGTAGTAGACAACGTCTGCAAATGACGGCATCGGCCCGCGCGGACGGCCAAACACAAAAGCGACCGTCGCCTCGGTGCCGACAAACACGACATCGACAACTCCCGCGCCCGCGTCTCGGACACTGGAGATGACAATGGTCTCGTCTGACAGGTATGCACGCGCAACCGAAACAAACTCAGCGACATGCGGCAACGTCGGACCGTCTTCGGTCGGGCGAGCCGGCTCGCGCTCGGCGGCTGAGGCACCTGCACGGTGGGGTTCGTGCGGCTGGTGCGATTCAAGCACCTGTGTATTTGTCTGTACAGCGGTCATTTTGTACACCATCGCGGTGGGCCCTTGCGGCCTATATGGAGTCATACGAGCGTTTCTGACCAAGGATACACCCAGTGGGTGACAGCTTTGTGTCATACCCCAAAGCAATATTCCACGAGCAGAATCCGTTTTCCGGAAAAGCGCCATCCGAGTCCTTCCATGTCTTTCCGCAAGTCAAATCACGCCGCCAGTGCCGTCCGACGCAGCATCTGGGCATCGCTCCCGGCGGCAGGCACCACCCTCGAAGCAACATCCCCCGCAGAACGCGGCCGCGCCCCGGCCGGAGCAAGCTGGGCGGCACGTTGGGCAATGCTCTGGGCAATGCTCTGGACAGTGCTTTGGGCAATGCTCTGGGTAGTGCTCTGGGCGGCACTCTCGGTCGCGATCGCCCCATCGACCGCGAACGGGCAGGGCTGGATCGTCGATCGGTACGAGCAGCCACTCGAGGTCGTGCTGAGCGGGTACGACGTGGACGCAACAATCAACCACCAGATCGCAACCGTGTCTGTGCGATCAGTCTTCCGAAACAACGGACGGTCACGCGCCGAAGGCCATTATCTGTTCCCGCTGCCCGCCGGCGCCAGCATCGGGTCGTTCACACTGGACATTGACGGGAAGCGCGTCTCCGGAGAAATCCTCGACGCGCACAAAGCACGATCCACGTACGAAGCGATTGTGCGGAACATGGTGGACCCGGCGCTCCTCGAATGGGCCGATGACGGCCTCTTCCGGGCACGCATATTCCCGATTGAGCCGGGAGACTCAAGAGAAATCACGCTCACATACGACCTCGTTCTCCAGCGCGACGGCGATGTGGCTCGCTTCATCCACCCGCTGACCAGTCAGGTCTCCTCTCGTATGGCTCGGCCGGCGCCAATACCGAGTCTCGGCCATCGGGGGCGCCCAGGCCAGCGAGACGGCTCCGGGTCTGCCCGCCACCTCGGGAAACATCCGAACATTTCTGTACGCATCGTCTCAGACGCCGATGTGCGGAACGTTTATT
>JAUIJQ010000472.1 GCA_030431165.1 Rhodothermia bacterium
CGGTAATGCATCGATTCGAAAGAATGACTGGGCTGACGCCCTCGAGACCATCCGCCGCGTCTGGTAGAGCTCAACGATTCCCATCTCCTGCGCGTTGGCTGCATTCTCCACACCGGCTGCGGCCATCAGGGGCAGCAAAGCAATCAGCGCGCAGAACCGGAGACGGCAACGAGACATTTCATTCATCCATTGACAGAACCGCAAGGAAGGCCTCCTGAGGGACCTCGACCCGGCCGACCTGCTTCATTCGCTTCTTCCCTTCTTTCTGCTTCTCGAGCAGCTTGCGCTTTCGGGAGATGTCGCCGCCATAGCATTTGGCGGTCACGTCTTTGCGCATGGCCTTAACGGTTTCTCGAGCTATGACCCGGCTACCGACGGCTGCCTGCAGAGCGACCTCAAACATCTGGCGTGGAATAAGCTCCTTGAGTTTGCGCGTCAGCTTCCTGCCCATGTCGTACGCACGATCGGTGTGGACAATGGTCGACAGGGCATCAACGGGATCGCCGTTGATCAGGACATCCAGACGCACCAGCTTGGACGCCCGAAAGTCCAACACCTCGTAGTCAAACGAAGCGTAGCCTCTCGAAATCGTCTTCAACTTGTCGTAGAAGTCGAATACAGTTTCGGCCAGCGGCAGTTCATACTGAAGGCTGGCGCGTTCTGAATCGAGGTACTGCGTGTTCTTGTAAATGCCACGCCTGTCCTGGCAGAGCGTCATCAATCCGCCGATGTACTCTGACGGCGTGATGATCTCAGCCTTTACGTACGGCTCCCGTATCTCCTGTATTTCTCCAACAGGAGGCATGTTGCTCGGGTTGTCGACCACCACCACCTCGCCCGCCGTATTCAGCACCTGGTACTTGACGTTTGGTACGGTCGTGATGATGTCGAGGTTAAACTCGCGGTCCAGCCGCTCCTGCACGATCTCCATGTGCAGAAGCCCGAGGAACCCGACTCGAAACCCAAATCCAAGCGCCGCTGAGGTCTCTGGCTCGTACGTGATCGACGCGTCGTTGAGGTGGAGTTTGTCGAGAGACGAACGCAGATCCTCAAAGTCATCCGAGTTCGTCGGGTACACACCCGAGAACACCATCGGCTTGACCTCGAGGAACCCTTCCACCGGTTTGTCGGCACGTCGCTTCGCGTGCGTGACGGTATCACCAACTCGCGTGTCCAGAACATCCTTCACCGACCCTATGACATAGCCGACATCGCCGGCTGACAGTGTATCCACCGGTGACATGCTGAGCCGAAGGTGACCGATCTCCTCCGCGTCATACTCCTTCTCGGTTGCCATGAACCGAATTCTGTCACCCTTGTGCAGCGTGCCGTCAAAGATGCGAACGTACGCTACGGCACCGCGGTAGGTGTTAAACACTGAGTCAAAGATGAGGCCTTTGAGCGGGGCCTCCCGGTCGCCGTCGGGTGCCGGGATGCGCGCAACAATCTGCTCCAGGAGCTCTGTGACACCGGCGCCGGTCTTGGCACTGATGTGCAGGATATCTTCGGCCGGATCCCCCGTGAGGTTTTCTATCGACTGCGCGACAATATCGGGGTGGGCGCTTGGAAGGTCGACCTTGTTCAGAACCGGGATGATCTCCAGGTCCTGCCCGAGTGCGAGATACAGGTTGGACAGCGTTTGGGCTTCAATGCCCTGGGCGGCATCCACCACAAGAATGGCACCCTCACAAGCAGCAAGCGCACGGGAGACCTCGTATGTAAAGTCAACGTGCCCGGGCGTGTCGATCAGGTTGAGCGTATACGTTTCCCCGTCCGCCGCTTTATACGACATTCGGATTGCGTGACTCTTAATTGTGATCCCGCGCTCCCGTTCGAGATCCATGCTGTCGAGCACCTGCGCCTGGAGCTCCCGCTGCGTAAGCGTCCCGGTTGCCTCGAGCAGCCGATCAGCAAGCGTGCTCTTGCCGTGATCGATGTGGGCAATAATGCAGAAGTTGCGGATATGTGACTGCTTGTCGCGACTCATTGGGCACCGGCGGATTCACCGTCGGATGTTTGGTGGGGGCGCTAGCTGAGTGGCTGCGCGGTATCGTCGGCGCTGTCCTGGGCGCTCTCGCGTTGGTCAGCTACGTCAGCAATCGGGCTGTCAGCCACTCCGCTGTCAGCCACTCCATCGACGGGACCCTGAGGGACAGGTGCCGAGACCCCATCATCGAGGCGCGCGGCGATTTCGCCTTCGTGGAACTGCTTCTGATACCAGATAATGCCGACGACACCTGCAATGATGGCAACGTCGGCGATGTTACCTATCGGAAACAACGCAACCGCTCTACCGCCGAAGAACGGAAGCCAGTCGGGCAGAAATCCACGCCAAACATCCAGGTGCAAGAAGTCGACGACACGCCCCTGAAAAAGGGGCAGATCGTAGAAGACCCGTCCGTACAAGACACGGTCGATGATGTTGCCGAGTGCGCCACCCAGCACCAGGGCCAGGCTGACACGATAGGGCTTGAACGACGAGCGAACCGAGTACAGATAGCCGATGATTACGAGCGTCGCAATGATCGACAGGATCGAGATCATGGCTGGCGGACCAAACTCGACGCCGAACGCCATCCCCGGATTCTCGGTATAGGTCAGCTTGAACCAGTCACCGATGACGCTGATCGACCGCGACCTGGTCATCGTTTTGAGGACTGTCAGCTTCGCCAGCTGGTCACAAACGACAATGATGAAGCTGACCCACAATACCCGCATCCGATAGTGGGCCTACCCCTTCTGTGCCTTCTTGGCCTCGATGGACACTTCGGTGTGCGGGACCGCTTCCAGGCGTTCTTTTGAAATAGCCTGGCCGGTTATGCGGCAGATGCCGTACGTCTTGTTCTCGATACGTTCGAGCGCACGCTCCAGGTATCCAACAAATCGCTGCTGGCGGGCAACCATGAGGTACAGCTTCTCGCGATCCATCGCGTCAGTTCCTGCATCGGCCATGTGGAAGCTGTATGCGGTATCGCCCTCTGACTGCTCGCGCGAGTCGGCAAGCTGGCTCCGCATATCGCGGATGTCGTCGAGCGCTGACTGGCGCTTCTTCTGGAGCAACTCCTTGAAGTGCTTCAGCTCAGCGTCAGAGAATGGCGTCTTTGTCAGTCGTGGACTTTCCATAGCAGCTTCGACCTGAGCCCGGATCGCACGTGCGCGAGCGGCGGCAACGCCACCAGACTTGCGACGCGAACGCGTGCCCTTCTTCTTCTTGGTCCCCGTTTTCTTGGTTGACTTTTTGGCTTTTGACGCCGCTTTGGCGGGTGCAGCCTTGGTGGATGTCTTCTTCGTGGCCTTCTTTACGGCTTTCTTCGTCGTCTTTTTCGGCGTTGCTTTCTTGGCGACT
>JAUIJQ010000473.1 GCA_030431165.1 Rhodothermia bacterium
AATCGAGCCTGACGATTGAGACACTCTATAAAGCCGCGATGCGCCGACTGCACGGCAGCAAGGCACACCCCGGTGCGCATGACAAAATTACCGGGCTTGAGTTCATCGACAAACGTCGGCCGCTCGGGATAAAAGCGAAGATCGTCGAATGCGATGAAGGCATTTGTGTTGTCGCGGATGTACGGGATTTCGGATACACCCGTTTCGTTGTCAACGAGCCTGACAAACAGCTCCTGCCCACGAACATCCGACACATCAACAACAACCGGCCTAAGCGCGGAACCGTTGTATCCGGATATCTCGAAGAAGACCTGGTTCGTGCCGGCACGCACAAGCTCCACGCGCGTGTCTTTCAAAGCGCCGCCCGCGATCCGAAAACTCGCGAAGGGCTGCGTCACGGTAAACGGAACAGACGTCAACGTGCCGACCGCCTGGTGGCCCGCGGCTTCATTTGATGTGGCCCAGAAAACTCCGTCGTGCCTGGATTGCACTTCGCCGGTGCGGGCAAAGACCACATCCCCCTCAACCGGATTTGTGCCGAACGCCTCACCCTCCGGAGTCCAGCCGTGGTACGATCCATCCTCAAAGCCCAGGTTCAGGGCACGCCCCTCCTTCATCACCGGACGTCCCGCAATGACGGCGCCCGCATCCTCAAGAAGTTGAAACTGACCTTCCATCCCGGCAGCGCGATGCCCCGGGATTGAGCAGTAGTATGTGTCGCTCGCCTCAGCCGTAAACGTGATACTTGTGGTTGCGCCTTCGTCGACGATCGTGGCACTCTTCACACCCGCCTTTTCCATGGCGATGTCATGCGTGAGCACTTCTCCGTTGACGATGACGATGCGGACTACGTCCCCCTTTTGCGCCTGCAGTATCGGATTTCGAATGCCGTCGATGTCGCCGCCGACACCCCGATAACCGAGAATCGAAGCGACCAAACGAAACTCCTTATCGACAGGCCCATCAGCATCCTGGGCCACCGAGTTCATGACGGGCACCAACGTGACAAAAAGGGCACTGACAAGTGCGACGACGAAAGCCGGCGTGGTCGATACAACAGCGCGCGGGGAAAAAACAGACGATCGCATGGTGAATCCACTCTGGGTTGAGGATGGTCGCTCGAAGGTATCATGTGTCCCGAAAGAATCCCAACACGGTTTCAGTCCGCCCGATGCGCACCCGCAACGGCCCCAGTGAGGCCTCAGGCGGCTTTTTTGCCCACTCGCGAGCGAAAGCGATACGTATCTTCGTTGTTATTATTACTTTGCGGCATATACGTTTACGCCCTCTCACGACCATGGCCCTCCCCCATTCTCCCCTCCGACTTGTCGCATCACTTGCCCTGGCGACGGTCCTTCTGGTCTTTGTTGCCACGCAACCTGCCTTCGGGCAAACAGCCCCCCCGACTGACCATGCCGGCGGTCCAGGCAGCACATCAGGCAGCACATCAGGCAGTGCGTCAGGCAGTGCATCCGTGGGTGCCGGCTTTGGAGGCGTGTCGGCGCTTGGTGCAGATGAGGCATTTGTTGGCTCAGCTCCGGTCGGATGGCAGACGGGCGACGAGCCACCGGGGACTGTCTACCGCTTCACGCGCACGAACGCGGGCGACTGGCGCGAGACAACCGGCATCATGGCAAGTGACGGCCAAATCGGTGACGACTTTGGGCGATCAGTTGTCGTAGGTCGAGTCGGCAACCGGGACATCCTCGTTGTCGGGGCACCGGGTGCCGGGGCCGCGTATGTGTTCGAAAAATCTGGAAGCGCGTGGACGCAGACCGGAAAGCTGCAACCGTCGGCGCTGGCTGATGGCGTCGAATTTGGAGGCGCCTATGCGCGCGCGGGAAGTCGCACTCAGAACATTGCGATCGCGGGTGACCGAATCGCCGTCACCGCATTTGGTGCGGAGCCTGAGCATAACGCCGTCCACGTTTTTGCACGGACCGGCGGCACGTGGCAGGAAGAGGCGACACTCTCCCGGGACTCCGATGCCCCGGCGGGCTTCGGGCACGCAATTGCCGGAACGGATAACACGCTATTTGTTTCTGCAAATCAGGCGGGAGAGCGCAACGGTGCTGTCTTCGTCTACACGCGATCAACTGACGGGTGGTATCCGGCGGGAACCGTTGCAACGACGTCTGAGATTGGGACCCGTGCGTCGCTCGGGCAGACGCTCGCGTTCGACGCGACGACTTCGACCCTGTACGCAGGAGCGCCATACCAGGACGGCCGAGGCGCAGTATTCGTTTTCAAGACGGATGACCAGGGCATCTGGACCGAGTCAGGCCAGTTGATGCTACCCGAAGCGGCAGATGGTGAACGTCCGACTATCGGGCTTGGTAATGCCCTTGCGGCACATGGCGGCCGTGTCGTCGCGGGTGCCCGTGGAGTAGCCGTGGTGTTCGATGCGACGGGAACCCCATCGCGTCTACTGCCAGAGGATGATCGCGCCCGCGCGGGCTTCGGTACCGGACTCGCGATTCACGGAGACGCCGTCCTGGTTGGTTCACCCGCTGCAGACTACGAAGAAGGCATCACGACCGTGTTCGAGTATCACGACGGTACGGGAGACCACGCTGCCGGATGGCATGCTTCGTCAACGCTGGCAAGCGAGGTCTCATACCTCTCGTCGATCTATGGTGATCAGGTAGACTGCGAAGACGGAAGCGCATCGATGTTTGGGTGCGACAACGTCGATATGCTCTCATTCATGTCTGCATCCGAGCTCCGATCTGAGCGTGGTGTAAAAATGACAGACATCTGGGGCTGGGAAGACCCGGACACCGGCAAAGAGTGGGTCGTCCTTGGCCGCACCGACGGAACAGCCTTTGTCGACATCAGTGATCCAGCCAACCCCGTGTACGTAGGACAACTCTATCGGACCGACGGATCTCCCGGCAGCTCGTGGCGTGACGTAAAAGTGTACCGCAATCACGCCTTTGTTGTCGCCGACGGAGCTGACCAGCACGGCGTGCAGATCTTCGACCTCACACAGCTTCGCGACGTTGACCCCGCTGATATGCCGGTCACGTTCAAAGAGACGGCACACTACGATGGCACCGCCAGCACGCACAACATTGTTATCAACGAGGAGACAGGGTTTGCATACGCGGTTGGCAACCGCTCTGGTGGCAACAATCCGTGTGGCGGCCAGCTCCACATCTTCGACGTGCGCGACCCGGCGAATCCGCAGTTTGCCGGATGCTTTTCCAGCGGCCAGGGAGGTACTCACGACGCACAGTGTGTTATCTACCGCGGCGCCGACTCCGACTACACCGGACGTGAGATCTGCTTTGCTTCGAATGGCTCGTCCTTCGTGATCGGTGATGTAACCAACAAGGACAGC
>JAUIJQ010000474.1 GCA_030431165.1 Rhodothermia bacterium
CGGCGATACGGTTTGGATCGCTGAATACCCTGATTGGAATATTGAAGGGGAGATTCTTAGCAACGTCTTTCCACGAGACATCGGTGACACCGACGGAGATGGTCTCCTGGAACTGCTGGGGCAGGTATCAGCAGCCTCGATCATACTCGAGCAACAGGATGTCAATGGTATTCCACTCGCTGCTGTCTTTGTTGACACGACAGGGCTGTCGAACCCAACATCTGAGCTTGCTGTTTGGGGCGCGAGGCTTTCAGATACTGATGGCGATGGAGTCGACGAAATTGTTACACACAACACCCAGGCGGTTCGCATACTGAATCGTACGGCGTCAGGTGGCTCCACGCTGAAGGCCGTTCTGACAAACCCGACAGAGGCATCCGGCGGAGAGTTGACCGCGAACGGTCTTGCTCAACCGGAAGTACTCATCGATGACCTGGACCAAAACGGCAGGACTGACATTCTCTTCGGCGATACGGATGGTGATTTGGTGCTTTACGAGTCGACCGGTGACGATTCTTATGAACTTCGCTGGCAGGCCGAAAGTGACCGGTACAACGCGGGCCGACACTTTGCGTCGGGCCACATCACTGCTGCCGGCGCAAAGTGGTTTGCGACGGCAACGACGAATTGGATAGGGCAGCGCACCGATCGGGAGTATGAACCCGACGCCACCGTGGTCACTGTGTACCGCGCCGTCGGCGCGGGTGAATACGAAGCACTTCTTACGTGGGCGTTCCCCGGTGAAATTGATTCCCACTCGACGCTGGCAACCATCGACCTTCAGGGCGACGGCGCTGATGAACTGGTCATCGTCGTGGCACCCGACCTCTACATCTTCGACGTCGCCTCATCGGGTACCCTGATCTATCACGCAAATGTCGATCCGCTCGTTCGTGACGCCGGAGGAGTCAGAGCAGCCCGCGTAGTTGCAGGCGACGCAGATGGCGACGGTGACAATGACCTGTTGGACTGTACTCCGGGGCTTTTATGTTATTCGAGCAGGAGAGTGCTTCGCTGCCGACGGCCCCGACGCTGCTCGATGCGTACGCTATGAATGCCGAGTCGGTGTTGCTGACGTGGAGTGCTCCCGACGCTGATTCGGTCCGCGTCCTGTCGCGGTCGGGTGCGGACGCATTTGATGTTGACACGACGTTGACTAACCCCACGACTCCATCAGCGGTTACGCGGTTGGCGCTCAAACAAAGCGAGCAGCGCGAATACGTGCTGCAGTCATTTCGAGGCGGTCAGCTCTCTCCTTTTTCGAGACGGGCGACGCTCAGACCCCACGACCCGCTGAGGCTCGGAGAGGTGTCGTTTGTGGCGGCAGATCAGGTGCAGCTCTTGTTTAATGGACCCTTGGATCCCAGCCGCTCTGAAACAAAGTTCTGGCTCCTGTCGAACGCGCAGACCGTAACACCGGCGTATCGCAACGAGGCTGTTGTGCTGGCGATTGGCCCGGGCATCCGCGATAGTATAGCGTGGTCGGGACTCCGAGACGCGGAGGGAACACCCATCGCCGACAGTGTGGTTGCCATCGATCCCGCTGTTGCGCCGGGCAATCAGTTTTATCTTGCCTCGTGGACCTTGAGGCCGCCACGATCAGTCGATGTGCTGTTCAGCGCACCGGTCACAACAGCATCCGCCACATCACCTGCCAACTACACCGTTTCGCCATTTGGCCAGGTTGACTCGGTTGAGCCACTCGACGACGCCGGGCTAGAGTTTCGTATCACGCTGTCAGGACTCGCGGTTGGTCCGACAGGTCTCGACGCTTATCTGACTGTTGACGGTGTCGAGGCACTTGACGGCTCGCTGATTGACAACGACGGCGGCGTAATCTCACTGTCGGAGGCAGCTAACGGACTCGCCGACGCGTACGTCTTTCCGAATCCCGTTCAACCAGGACAAAACCGGCTTTATGTCGGCGGATTGCCCAACGAAGCTGAAATCCGGGTTTTCGGAACCAATGGTGTTCACGTCGCAACCCTTCTTGAAGTCGACAATGACGGTGGGATTGCCTGGGACCTGCGGGATGAAGCAGGTGCGCTTGTCCCATCCGGCATTTACCTTCTGCACGTACGGCTCGAAGGTGAGCCACCTATTCTGCTCAAAGCCGCAATTATCCGCTGACACATGGCGTCGCGATCAATCACGTTTGTCCTTCCAAGCGACTTCCGGACTATCGAGCGGATGGTCGATGAAGCAGAGCAGTTCTTCTCGGCTCTTGTCGCTGATGAAGAGACCGCCTACAATCTGGTGCTGTTGACATCCGAGGCGGTGACCAATGGCGTTGAACATGGCAACGCCTTCGAAGAGGACAAGAAGGTCACGATCACGTTTGAGTGTGACGAACAGGCAGCAACAATTTCGGTTACGGACGAAGGCAGTGGATTTGCACCTGACGGCGTTGCTGACCCGATGTCGTCAGACCGTATGATGGCAGATCGGGGTCGAGGCTTGTTTCTCATGGAGCAGATTGCCGACGAAGTGCGCTTCGAAGAACACGGTCGGCGCGTTGTCCTCGTCGTCAAACTCGCGTGATGTGTCAGTCGGTCGAAAGCCGATAGCGAGCGCGGTTGCCGTTACAGTCGCCACCATTCTTGGCGCGTGGCTGACAATTGATCGGGGACTATGGCCGCTCTTTGTACTTTTGTCACTTGGGGCGAGCGTCTTGCTGTTTGTGCAGCGTAGAGTGGTTGGTACCCTCAGCGTGCAGACAATCCTTTTGCTGGCGATTGTTGCGCGCCTCGCTGTCGTCGCCGTTCCACCGACACTGTCCGATGACGCGTATCGATTCGTCTGGGACGCCCGACTGTCGGAGAGCGACATTAATGTCTACAGTAAGCTGCCGACCGACCCTGCGCTTGACGATCTTGGGCGCCCCTCGATACGAGAACGACTCAACTCGGCCGAATACTACAGCGTCTATCCGCCAGCATCGCAACTTGCCTTCGTTGTTGCCACGTCGGTTACCGGCACGCATTGGCCCGCAGGATACTACGGCGTAAAAGGTGTGCTGCTGCTTGCCGAGTTGCTTGCGCTGTTCATGCTTGCGCGGCTTTGTTCGCCAACGAACCTTTCGTTGTACGCTCTTAATCCGCTCGTTGTAGTTGAGGTGGCCGGTCAGGCGCACACCGAGGCGCTGCTGTTACCGTTTCTCGTCGGCCTCCTTGTGTTGGCGCGTCGAGTGCCTGAAGGAATACAACGGAAAAAGACGCGCAGAAGAACTGACGGATTGGCGGCGGGGGCACTTGCAGGTGGCGCAGCGATGGTAAAACTCTATCCAGTGCTTTGGGTCCCATCACTTGCGCGTCGGTTTGGGACCAGTGCGATAGCGG
>JAUIJQ010000475.1 GCA_030431165.1 Rhodothermia bacterium
CACATTCGATTCCGGTCACGGCGTCGTTTTCATTGAGCCGCATCCCGCCCTTCGGAGCGGTACAGCTTAACCTCTCGCCAAGCTTTCGCTACACCGAAGACTGGTACCTGAATTCAGAGCGAAGGATCGTCGATGAGAACAATCGGATCGTGCGATCCAACGTACCCGGCTTCCTGGCTGTGCGACAGTTCAATACGGGCGTCTCAGCAAACACCACGATCTACGGTCTATTCCCACTGAGCGTGGGCGGCTATGAAGGCATCCGTCATACCCTGCGTCCGTCGATCGGGTTTACGTACCAACCCGACTTCTACGACGACACGTGGGGCTACACACGCGCATACGCTGACACAGCAGGCACCAGCATAACGTACCCGGTCGTATCGGGCGTCAGACGTGGCGAGCAGCGTGCTTTGACCTACTCACTCTCAAACACGTTTGAAACAAAGCGCGCCGGCGGCGACTCAACCCGGACCACGAATCAGACGCTGACGTTGCTTAATCTCGACCTGCAGTCGCGTTACAATTTTGCCGCGGACTCGCTCAAGATGGGAGACGTTTCGCTGTCAGCACGCACGAAGATTCTCGGCAAGGTTGACGTCAATGCAAGCGCCGCGTTCTCACCGTACGAGCTTGGTGCATCGGGCACACCCGTGAACACCTACGTATTCAACGCGAGCAAACTACGACTTGCCAGACTTACCCAACTCCGCGCGTCAGCACGGACCTCGCTGCGAAGCCGCAACCAGGGAGCGCCGAGACCACTGGAAAATCCGCGCGGAGCCAACCCGACGTTGGGTCGCGGGGTCGACCCGCTCACCGGTGAGCTGGACTTCAGTTATCGGGGAAGCGATGCGGCGTACACCGACTTCGCCATCCCGTGGTCGCTTACACTTGACTTCACGTACAGCTTTTCCAAGCGAAGTGTCAGCGCTACGCGATCCGCGATCATAAACGCGACCGCCGACTTCAATCTGACGCCGTTGTGGAAAGTCGCTGCGCGGACTGGCTACGACCTTGAGCAGCGCGAAGTGGTAACAACGAACCTGTCACTGTACCGCGATTTTGAGTGCTGGCAACTGTCTCTAAACTGGATTCCATTTGGGACATACCAGTCCTGGGGCTTCGATTTGCACGTCAAGAGCGGCCATTTACGCGATTTCTTGCGTATTCGGCAGCCGCGCTCTGATGTTGGCGGAAGATTTAGTAGACTATAGACAGAACCACGGAGTATGCCCGTGCGTTTCCCTATGCAACGTCCACCAATTCGCGACCGCCGTACTGTTGAACGGTGGTGCCGCGTTGCGCTACCATGATATCCCGCCACCCCTCGAGGCTGCGACGCGCCATGCGCCGCTCGACGGCACGTGACCGCAGTCTGGCCAGGCTTGTACGCCGCGCCTTTTCACGAAGTCGCCTGGATACGTTCGGGCTTCAGTTCGTCGTCCGCGACGGTACCGTCACCGTTCACGGCGCTGTCGGCTTTCCACACGAACGGCGCGACGTGTTGCACGTTCTGCGTAATGTGCGAAACGTCGAGGCCGTCGTTGATCGCATCCAGATGGTGATGCCGTCCAGACAGCGCTACCATGATGTCGTGAAGAGCAGGCAGTTCGCCTGACGCGACCGACTGATTGGCCCGAGCTAACTCAGGGCGATACCCACTTGGGATCAGTCGAGACGACCGTGACACCCTTCCCCTCTGGCACCGGGATGGTCCAGTGTGCCCTTATCGTGCGTCCGGCACCGATGTCAAGCACAACCTCCCGATAGTCTCCAAGAAACTGCGACGACACGACGGTTGCTGAGAGGCCCGCTTCAGCCGGCTGGATACTTGCCGGCCTGACGGCCAACACCTTCCCGGATGGAGGCTCAGCCGTTCCAGACAGTGTCGATGCCGCAAGGGGATCATCTACAATGGACGCCCCTCCCAAAAAAGAGGCAACGTACGCGGTGGCCGGCGCGTCGTACAGCATTTCCGGCGTGTCAACCTGAACCACGCGACCCTTTTCCATGACCGCAATTCGGTCAGATAGCCCGAGGGCTTCTTCCTGATCGTGCGTGACGTACACACTCGTGTGCCCCACCTCACGCTGCAACAATCTCAGTTCACGACGTGTGCGTTCGCGCAGCGCCACATCCAGATTAGACAGAGGTTCGTCGAACAGGAGCACGTTCGGCTCGACGGCCAAAGCGCGGGCCAGTGCAACACGTTGCTGCTGGCCGCCGGATAGTTGCGTTACCGGTCTCTGGCCAAGGTCTTCGAGGCCCACACGTCCAAGTGCCCGTTGTGCCCGAACGTGTGCGTCTCGCTTCCCAACCCCGCGAAGTCTGATTCCGTACGCGACGTTCTCAACGACAGTCATCGTCGGGAACAGCGCATAGCTCTGAAAGACCATCGCGGTCGGGCGGTCTTGCGGACGAGATGCAGTCACATCGCGGTCCCCGATATGAACGGTTCCGGCCGTAGGCCGCTCAAAACCGCCGATGACCCGGAGGAGCGTCGTCTTGCCACAGCCACTGGGACCGAGAAGACTGAAGAACTCTCCCGGCGCCACGTCGAGCGTGACGTCATCGAGCGCCAACGTTTCGCCGAATCGCACCGAAACGTTCTGAAGTTGGATTCCGACTCGATCAGCCATGACGCATGGGAATGGCATCAGGTCCCAACGAGGCACCCAGCCACATGCTCACCAACAGTAACGGTGGACCAGCCACCAGTGAGCGGTCAGGCGAGCGCGGCGCTAACCTTGTCCGCGGCTTCCTTGAAAAGGATCGCGGTCTCGATTGTCAAGCCGCTTTCGTCCAGTATCGCCTTGCCCTCTTCAGCGTTTGTACCCTGCAGCCGGACGATAAGCGGGACGTTGATATCGACGTTCTTCGCCGCTTCGACGACGCCTGCGGCAACACGGTCGCAGCGCACGATGCCGCCAAAAATGTTGACGAGTATCGCTTTCACGTTCGGGTCTTTCAGGATAATTCGGAAACCGGCCTCGACCGTTTCTGCGCTAGCGCCACCGCCAACATCCAGGAAGTTCGCCGGGTCACCACCGGCGAGCTTGATGATGTCCATCGTCGCCATGGCGAGTCCGGCACCGTTGACCATACAGCCTACGTTACCATCGAGCTTGACGTAGTTGAGGCCGTACTCGGTTGACTCGACTTCCAACGGGTCTTCCTCATGGATGTCGCGCAACTCAGCCAGGTCAGCATGCCTGAACAAGGCGTTGTCATCGAGATTGATCTTCGCGTCACCGGCGAGGACATCTCCCTGCTCGGTAACAACCAGCGGGTTGAGTTCGGCGAGCGAACAATCTGTTTCCCGGTAGGCA
>JAUIJQ010000476.1 GCA_030431165.1 Rhodothermia bacterium
TGGTCTCACCTTTCATCCACAGTCGCTGTTTGGACCGCGAGTAAAAAACGACCCGATGTTTTTCGAGCGTTTGCGCCAGCGACTCGGGCGACATGTATCCGACCATAAGCACCATGCCGTTGGCCGCGTCCTGAATCACCGCCGGAATGAGTCCGCCGGATTTTTCCCAGTCGAGTTTTGAAAGGTCCAGCATTGCAATCGCCCCCCTATTGTCGTGCATCGAGACGGCCTGTGACCGGCAACAAGATTTAACGCCTTACAAGAATCCCGGCATCCGCAAGGAACGCCTTGAGGTCCGGAATCGCGAGTTCGCCGGAGTGAAAAACGCTTGCCGCGAGGCAGCCGTCAACGCGTACCTCATCGAAAGCGTCGCGAAAGTGCTCAGCCGAACCGGCACCACCCGACGCAATCAAGGGCACCGAACAGCGTTCGCGTACACCGCCCAACTGCGCGAGGTCGTAGCCCGTGCGAACGCCGTCATAACTCATGCAGTTAAGCACGATTTCGCCTGCACCCCGATCCTGAACTTCGTCAACCCAGTCGAAAGTGCGTAACGGGGCAACCTCCGTTTGCGCGGGATCCCCCGTGTTGGCGTGTACGGTATACTCGCCCCCAATGCGTTTTGAATCGATGCCAATCACAACACACTGGCTGCCAAACGCCTCAACAAGCGCGTCGATCAAAGAGGGCGACTTAACGGCTGGCGTGTTGACCGAGATCTTGTCGGCACCGGCGCTCAGAATGCGGTCCGCGTCTGCAACCGACCGAATCCCGCCGGCGACGCAGAACGGGATGTCTATCTCGGATGCCACCCGCTCAACCCAGGCAACATCCACGGTGCGCGCCTGCGGACTCGCCGTGATGTCATAGAACACGAGTTCGTCCGCGCCTTCCTGACGATACCTGATCGCCAGATCAACGATGTCGCCAACAACGCGATGACCCTCGAAGCGAACGCCCTTCACGACTACGCCGTCGCGAACGTCGAGGCACGGGATGATGCGTCTCGCCAGCATATCAGGCCATGGCCTCCGCCAGCGTTATGGTCCCGTCGAGCAGGCTCTTTCCGACAACAACCGCGGAGACACCAGTTCCCCGTAGCGCCTCAAGATGGTCAAGCGAGCCGACGCCGCCCGAGGCCTGAATCGCCAGCGTCGGATACCGTCGCACCAACTCGCGGTACAACGCGAGATTCGGACCTTCGCCGGTCCCGTCACGCTCAATGTCGGTCGACAAAAGGTGTCGCACTCCCAGTGATTGCAATGCGTCGAGCAGATCCCAGAGGTCGCGATCAGCTTCTTCCGTCCAACCGGATGTCGCGGGAACGTATCGTTCGCGGTCATCAATAACGGGTCGCACGTCCAGTGCCACAACGATGCTATCAGCGCCGAACCGCGTAATCCACTCGCCGACGGTGTCGGGATCGCGAACGGCCACCGAACCGACGATTGCCCTGCCCGCGCCGGCTTCCAGAACCGACGCAACGGCCGAGTCGTCGCGCAGTCCGCCTCCCCACTGGATTGTGGCGCGGCCATCCAGACGACGCGCCAGATCTTTGAGTACCCCCAGGTTTTTCGGTTGCCCGACACGCGCCCCGTCCAGATCAATCACGTGGATGAGGCCTGCGCCGCCGTCCGCATACGTGCCGGCAATATCAACGGGTGCCGCGGCGTACGCGGTGGTGCGGTCGAACCGGCCTTTCCAGAGCCGCACGACACCGCCGTCAATCAGGTCTATGGCAGGATACACTTTCACTACGCTGAACTCGCCGAACTCGCCGAACTCGCCGAACTATGTGGGGCTAAATCATGCACGGAGGAATGACCGGATAATCGCACTGCCGTACTCAGCGGAGCGCTCCGGGTGGAATTGCACGCCGACGAAGTTGTCGCGCGCAACCACAGACGTAAAAGACTCTGTGTACGCAGTGGTAGCCACGGTGTCTGGTCCAACCGGCGCGGCGAAAGAGTGCACGAAGTACGCCCAACCCGCGTCGGGTACATCAGCAAGAACAGAAGCCGATTTGTTGTCTCGGAAGCTGACCGTGTTCCAGCCCATGTGCGGAACAGGATGGTCATGCGCAGCTTCGAGCTGACGCACCGTGCCCCTAAAAATACCAAGCCCGTTCACGTCGCCCTCGTCGGATCCCTCGAACATCACCTGCATCCCAAGGCAGATTCCAAGCACTGGCTGCGTCAGCGTCGGGATCACCTCAACAAGCCCGGCCTCTTCAAGGCGCCGCATCCCGGTTGCCGCTGACCCGACGCCCGGCAGGATGACATGGGAAGCGGCCCGAATCACGTCGGGATCTTCGGTTACGGTTACGGTTCTGCCCAGGCGCTCTACGGCGAATCGTACTGACGCGAAGTTCGAGCCGGTGCTCCGAATCACAGCGATCATGCGATAACTCCCTTGGAGCTGGGCATCTCGATTCCGTTCCGCTGAAGCGCTGTGCGCATTGCCCGCCCAAATCCTTTGAAGACCGCTTCGACCTGATGGTGTGCGTTTTCACCCTGGACGTCGATGTGAATCGTCGCCCCGAGCGTTTGCGCCAGTGAGCGAAAGAAGTGGGATACCATCTCGGTTGGCATTTCGCCGACGCGGTCACGCGTGAAGCCCGCGTCGAAGCGCAGGTAGGGTCTCCCGCCGAGATCCACGGCAACGGTGGCACGTGAGTCGTCCATCGGCAGCACAAACCCGAATCGACCAATGCCTCGCCGGTCACCCAGCGCACCGGCCAGCGCCTCGCCCAACGCCAATCCGCAATCTTCGATCGTGTGATGTTCGTCTACATGCAGGTCGCCGGTGCAGTCAACCGTCAGCGCAAAGCCACCGTGGACCGCTATCTGGTCCAGCATGTGGTCGAAGAAACCAAGGCCGGTGTTGATGGACGTCCCGGTTTGTTCAAGCGCCACGCGCACACGAATCTTCGTTTCGTTCGTCTCGCGCACCACGTCGGCCACGCGCTCGCCATACAGAACGGAATCAACAATGTCCTCCCAGGACACCACGCCGATCTGATAACCCGTCAGTCCCATGTTGCGCGCCAACTGGGCGTCGGAATCCCTGTCGCCTACTACAAAGCTCCGCTCAAAATCCATCACGCCACCTGCGAGGTACTCCCGCACCATGCCGATCCCGGGCTTGCGCGTCTCGGCGTTGTCGTGCGGATACGTCCGGTCAATGTGGACCGCGCTGAACGTGATACCCTGCGAACGCAGCAGCTCCATGATGAATGTGTGCGCCAACTCGAAGTGCGCCTCGGGAAACGCATCGGTCCCGAGGCCGTCCTGATTGGTGACCATGACAAGGTC
>JAUIJQ010000477.1 GCA_030431165.1 Rhodothermia bacterium
GGTTTGCAGCTCGCATTCCTGAGTGACCGCGACGACTGGCCGGCGGAAGAGCCCGCGTTTGATGTGTACGTGGCGACGCTCGAAGACGGCACGGCGACAAAGATGGTGGAAGCGCGTCACGATGCGTTGCCCGACGGATGGTGGGTCAGCGAGCATGGTGACCTGGAGTTCTCCAAATCAGGGGGCAGGCTTTTCTTCGGCTCGGCTCCCGAGCCCGACTCCAAAGAAGACGAGGGTGACGCATCGGCGTTGCCCGATAACGAGAAGGTGGAGCTCGATGTCTGGTCGTGGACCGACCCGCTGTTGCAACCGCAGCAACTGGTTCAGGCTGACCGTGAGCGCAACCGTACGTACAAAGCGATGCTTGCGCTGGGTACCGGAAACGTTGTTCAGCTCGCCTCCGCCGATCTGCCTGACGTTGTTGTTTCGGATGAAGGGGACGGCGCGGTTGCGCTTGGAGAGTCTAACCTCCCGTACCGACAACGTGTCTCCTGGGACTCGCCCGGTTATCAGGACGCCTTCGAGGTGAACGTCCTCACCGGCGAGCGAACAAAGATCTTCGCGGATCGGCAGGTAAACACAAGTATCTCGCCCACGGGCAGGTACATCTACTGGTGGGACGGTCATGCCCGCCACTGGTTTGCGTGGGATACGCAGGCTGATCGCGAAATCAATCTGACGGCCGGGCTCGGCGTACCGGTTGAGAGTCACCTGGCCGACAGACCGATGATACCCGGGCCGGAAGGGGCGGCTGGCTGGACCGCCGGCGATGCGCGATTTGTTGTTTATGACAAGCACGACGTGTGGGCGGTGGATCCGACAAACCCGTCGCAGCCGCGTGCGATAACAGACGGCGCGGGACGTGAATCAAACGCGCGTTTCCGCGTTGTTGACCTTGACCCCGATGAGCCCGCTGTGGATGACGAGTTGATGCTTTCGTTCTTTGACTACGGATCCAAGGAGCAGGGCTATTACTCCGATAGTGTTTCTGGTAACGGTGCGCCGCGTCGACTCATCGGTGGGGCGGCTGCTTTTGCCGGTCTCGACAAGGCCGCAGACAGCGACCGCGTAATATTTTCCCGCTCGACGTTTCGTGAGTATCCAGACGTCTGGATATCCGACATCAGTCTCCGGAACCCGAAGAAGCTGAGCACCGCCAATCCGCAGCAGGCAGAATTCTCGTGGGGGACCGCCGAGCTCGTTCGATGGACGTCGCTCGATGGCGAGGTGCTCGACGGAATTCTGTACAAGCCGGACGGTTTTGATCCCTCGCTTCAATACCCCATGATGGTGTACTTCTACGAGAAGTCGTCGTCGGGGCTGTTCAGTCACTTCGCGCCGCGCGCGAGTCGGTCGAGTATTGATCGCTCGTTCTACGTGTCGCGCGGATACCTCCTGTTTGTGCCTGACATCCCGTACAAGGATGGGTATCCGGGTGAGTCGGCCATGAATGCGGTAATGCCCGGCATAACATCTCTGATGGACGCGGGCTTTGTTGACCCTGAGCGGATTGGCGTTCAGGGCCATAGCTGGGGCGGCTACCAGATCGCGTACATGGTTACACAGACCAATCTGTTTGCGGCTGCTGAGGCGGGCGCTCCCGTTGTCAATATGACCAGCGCCTACGGGGGGATCAGGTGGGCATCCGGATTGTCCCGGATGTTCCAGTACGAAAAGACGCAGAGCCGCATCGGCGGTACGCTGTGGGACGCACACCATCGCTACATAGACAACTCGCCGCTGTTTCAGGCAGACAAGGTGCAGACGCCATTGCTTATGATGCACAACGATGAAGACGGAGCGGTACCGTGGTATCAAGGCATCGAGTATTTCGTCGCACTGCGTCGGCTTGGCAAGCCAGTCTGGATGCTGAATTACAACGGACAGGGCCACGGTTTGACCAACCTGCACGACCAACGCGACTGGGCGATCAGGATGCAGCAGTTCTTTGACCACTACTTGATGGATGCACCGCCCCCCGAATGGCTGCAGCACGGCATCCCCGCGGTTGAAAAAGGAGAGACGATGGGGCTGGACCTTGTTGATGGGTGAGATCCAATTTATTTCCTGCTCGCGCGCGACTGGCGTTGTGCGAGCGATTCGAATGTCCCAATGCCGGCGTATTGCCTGACCTTGAGAGGTGAAGTCATTGACGTGTCCTGCAAATCGAACGCGCGTGCTCGTCGGGTGCCTTGCGGTTGTGCTCGGTCTCTCCGCGTGCTCATCGGCTGATCACGATATCATCATTCGCGGTGGGACGGTGTACGATGGGTCGGGCGCGAGCCCTGTCGTCGCAGACGTCGCAATCGACGGCGACTCCATTTCGTTTGTCGGCGACTTGTCACAAGCAACAGCCACTTCAGAAATCAACGCCACCGGACTTGCCGTAGCGCCGGGTTTCATCAACATGCTGAGCTGGGCCACCGAGTCGTTAATTGAAGACGGCCGTGGGCTGAGTGACCTGATGCAGGGTGTGACGTTGGAGGTGTTCGGCGAAGGTTGGTCGATGGGTCCGCTGAATGATTCCATGCAAGCGGATGAGCTGCGATATCGGATGGACAACGCTCCGAGAGTATCTGGAGTGGCTGGAGGATCGCGGCGTGTCGCCAAACGTCGCGTCGTTTGTGGGCGCGTCAACCATCCGGATTCACGAGCTTGGATATGACGACAGGCCGCCGACGCCCGAGGAACTACAGCGTATGCGGGACCTCGTTCGTGAGGCGATGGAAGACGGCGCGCTTGGTGTCGGATCCTCGTTGATCTACGCGCCCGCGTTCTATGCTGACACCGACGAGCTCATCGCGCTCGCAAGCGTTGCGGCCGAGTACGACGGCATGTACATCTCGCACATGCGAAGCGAAGGGAACAGCCTGTTGGAGTCCGTTGACGAGTTGATCCGGATTGCCCGCGACGCCGGCATTCGCGCGCAGATCTATCATCTCAAGGCGGCCGGCCGGGCAAACTGGCCCAAGATGGATGCGGTGATCCAGCGTGTGCAGCAGGCGCGGGCATCGGGTCTCGAAATAACGGCCGACATGTACACGTACCCGGCCGGAGCAACGGGCCTTGACGCTGCCATGCCGCCGTGGGTCCAGGAGGGCGGATTTGAAGCGTGGCGGACGCGTCTGCAGGATCCCGACACGCGCACGAGGGTTGCCCGTGAAATGACGACGCCAACAGACGAGTGGGAGAACCTGTATCTCGCAGCCGGCGCCGAAAACACGCTCGTCGTCGGATTCCGCAAAGAGCACCTGCGTCATCTCACGGGCAAGACGCTCGCCGAGGTGGCGGCGATGCGCGGGACCACGCCTG
>JAUIJQ010000478.1 GCA_030431165.1 Rhodothermia bacterium
TCCCGGCGCATTCGACGACGACGGACTGGAGCTTATTCAGGCACTCTTCGAAACGGTCATTGAGGCCCCGGAAGACGAGGCACGCACTCATTTTGCGGTGAACGCCCACTGCCCCGACGCACGTCACGTCATTCTCCCCGAACAATGTGATGTGACCGCAGAGCTTCTCAGCGACTTCGGATTTATGGTTATCGAGGTGGATACCGGCGAATACATCAAGTCGGGCGGATCTGTCTTCTGCATGAAGCAGATGTACTGGTAGTATTGGATGTCGGTCTCTGTCGTCATCCCGGCGTTGAACGAGGCGCACGTTCTAGCCTCAACCCTTTCGTCTGTCAAGAAGCACGCACCAGACTGCGAGGTGATCGTTGTCGATGGCGGATCAACAGACGACACACGATTGATTGCCTCCGACGCGGCAACGGTAATCTCATCCGTCCGCGGGCGTGCGGCGCAAATGAACGCCGGCGCTGCTGCCAGCACGGGAAGCACACTCCTCTTTCTGCACGCCGATACCCGGCTCCCTGTGGGCGCGGTTAAATCAATTGAGCACCACATCGAGGCTGGTTACGCCGCTGGTACATTCCGCCTTGCGTTCTCGGGTACGCCGACGTCTTTCCTGAAGCTGTATGCCGCGTGTACCCGTCTGCCCGTGCTCGGCATATGCTTTGGTGATCGCGGCCTCTACGTCACGCGAGCGGTATTTGATGCTGCCGGTGGATTCCCGGAACAGCCAATCTTCGAGGACCTGGAAATGGTCAGACGGCTCGCGCGCAGAACCCGGTTTGCTTTTCTGCCGGAGCGCGTCGCGACCTCACCCCGACGTTTTGATCGTCACGGCCCCGTTCGGCAGCAACTGCTCAACCTTCGCCTCTGGCTTGGCTACCACTGGGGTACCGATCCACAGCGGCTGGCCGCGTTGTACGATTATTCGGGCTCGTAACTTCAGTCACTGTTGCGGCTACCTGAGGCCGTACGTGAGTTCGAAGAACACGTGCCGTCCCGCCGCGGGGAAGAACTGCGGGGCGCCGAATCCGCTGTTCCCAAACAGAAGTACGTTGCGATCAGCCAGGTTCGTCAGGTCCGCACCAAGCGACAGACCTCGCAGCGCCCCCTCTTTCACGGCATACCGGATGTTTGCATCGACGAGTGTATACGCATCCACGTGCAGGTTATCACGTTCCATACCCGTCAGGTCCACACCACCGCTGTTATCGACATACTGCTTACCCCGCATCCTGACGACGATCTCAGCGGTCACGTTACCGGTCGTATAACGTACGCCGGCATTCCCCATAACCGACGGGAAGCCTGCTATCGGGTTACCGTCGCGTGCTACCGGGACCGTCGTCGAACCGTCGAAGACGTACTCGTCAAACCGGACAAACTCATTGTTGGAAAGTGTCGCGTTCACCCAGACATCAACCGGGCGTGCCACTTTGAACTGGCCCTCGATCTCAACGCCCGCGTGTCGCGTGCTCTCAGCATTGCCGGTTCGCGGCACGCCAAACTGGTCAAGTCCGCCAGACGGGACAATTTCGTCTGAGAAAGCCATGTAGTACGCCGTGGCCCGGGCACGCAGTGTCGACCGGCGCAGCTCGGCACCAAGTTCGACGTCTATAACGGACTCCGCGGTTACAAATGGCTGGTCGAAGTCGAAGCCACCGCTGCCGGTCTGCACAAACTGGGGGGTCGCTCCCGAACCTGCCTCCTCCCCGTCGTACAGTGCCTTGAGCCTTGGTTCGCGACTTGTAAACGCAACGGACGCAAAGGCGCGCACCGCACCATCCGGAAATAGGGTAAGGCCAAGCCGCGGATTGACGAACAGGTAGCGCTTCGAAAAATCCGTCCCAAAGTAAGCCTCGTCGAAAACTCTGTAGCGAGGCATCGTAACCGAGACATCTGCCTGAATCGCAACGTCGCGGCCAATGCGGCCAATGTGACTTCCATACAGGGAACCAACGGCTTTTTCGCCACCGACTGAGTAGACGCGCGCATCGGACTCGCCTCCGACAACGGCTGCGGGTAAACCGTCGCTTTCCTGAACACGACCCCAGCGTAGTGAGCGATGCAGGCGGGCCTCACCTCCAATCGTCGTGACGCCGTAGGAGCTGTGCAACCTAACGGACGGCTGCCAACCAACGTGCCACTGGTCGAGCGCGGCGCGAAACAACACAGATACACCGGGGAGCGAGGAGTACAGCGGCAGACCGCGATCAGCCACATCCACAACCCCGTCCGGCAACCTGAGATAGTCTGCCGAACGGAACGAACCGTCAAAATCAAAATGACCCACGCCACGGATATAGAACGCGCGCTGCGTAAGATCCACGCGTCCGGATGGCGACCAATCGTGATGAATCTCAACGTGCGGCTGCCGAAATCGCTCCACGTCTCGCGTAAACTCGCTTACGTTGAAGCGTCGGTCTACCTCAGTACCGAAGTCATCAACGACGGTGTCCTCATTGGCATCTTTTGGAATACCGACATAGGCGAGACCATCCCGTTGCGGTCCTCCGAACGCCTGGATGGTGAGCGACGAGTGATCGGTAACCCGTCTGACGCCGACAAAGTATCGCCAGTACTCCGACCAGGACCAGTTACGGTACCCATCCGACAGCACGCGACTTACCCGTCCGCGCACGATGTATCGATTTCGCAAGAGACCTGTGTTAGCCTCCAACGCGAAGCGTCGCGTTGCAAACGAGCCGTAGCCAAGCGTCGCGGATGCTGAGGCCACAGGGCTGTACGGCATCGCGACAATGTTGATTCCGCCACCGATACCTGTCGAGCCGTAGTACGCGCCCGACGCACCGCGCTGGATCTGGACGTCGGTTATCGATGACTGGATGTCGAAGAAGTTGATCCAGAACACATCAAACGTCTCGGGGTCGTTCTGCGGGATCCCGTTGATCGTTACCGCAACCCGTTTTTGATCAAATCCACGAAGGCGCAGGTACGTATACCCTAATCCGTTACCATTCTCAGAGTACTGCGTGACCGAAGGTGTTCGTTCAAGCACCGCCGGCAGGTCTTTGGTTGTTGGACCTCGCTGGATATCCGCTGCTGAAAGGTTGGTAGCGGTGACCGGCGACAGTCCCGGCGCACCACGGGATGCAATAATCTCAACTGGCGTGCTTGAAATGACGGCCTGGCTGAGTACGACGCGAACTTCTTTCCCAGTCTCGACTGCAACTGTCGCAGCGCCGTAGGCTATGTGTGAAACCTCGACGACGAGGGACGCGTCGATCGCCGAGGAGAAAGAGAACTGACCATCGCGATCGG
>JAUIJQ010000479.1 GCA_030431165.1 Rhodothermia bacterium
CCCTTGACCCTTGACCCTTGACCGTGGACTCTTCCCCCATGAAACAACCGCCGCGGAAATTCAACCCGCACCCGTTTTCCTACCACCAGGAGCTGGAGCTCAAAATCGAATCCCTGACCAACCTCGGCCAGGGGCTCGCCCGTCGCATCATCGGTAACGACGCCCGTGAGGTATCCGTACAGGGGCGACTGCTTCGCCGATGCCGCAAGCACGATGGTGCCAGACGACAGGCGAAAGTAGTCAATACCGGAACCCTCAAGTAGACATCGAAGCGCACGCTCTGCCGTTGCCGCCTCAATCACGCAATACACGGATCGTCCGCTGACCAGCGTTGACTCGTATGCGACGGTTTCCCCCGACAGATCGGAGAACTGCTCAAGCGCGGCGTCTAATGGCACGCCGCGCATAACAAAAGAAAGCTTGCCGGCATCGTCGCGCGATGCGGATGGCTGTTGCCCAACAGCCGTCGTTGGCGCAACTACGAAAGCCGCAACACAGCCCATCAGGGCCACGAACAGAACCCGCAGATAAGACCCGCTAGTCGATGGCATTGCGGAACGTCTCGCGTACGGTTCGCAACGTGTCGGCCAGTGCAGCCAACGCCTGGGGTGGGTCCCCGTATTCGAACGTAACGCGCCTGGTACTCGCATCATTGTAGACGAACTCGACCCACTCCGCGCCTCCGTCAGCACAATCCGGGCATCCATATACCTCCTGAAGCACCTCAATCGGTGCGCGGCCTGCCAGGGACGCAACATAGGCCCAGAAGGAGCCCTCGGTACCGGTAGAGTCGTACAGCGTTGGCAATGGTTCATTGAGGCCGTAGCCAATTGCCTCAAAAACCGAACTGTCTGGCGCTACCCGCAGCTCTGTCCAGCAATACCCGAGACACTCGCCAAATGATGCGCCGGCGTGTACCGCGACGACCCGATGATTTCTGTCGGGCCCCACGAGCAGGCAGCCGGCGAGCAGAACGGATGCAAGGGTCGCCGTCAACCATATTTCATTTGTGCGCTTCATGATCGTTGGGTTCTTGCCGCGGTGTCCTGATTCGTTTGGTTACTCCCACGACGCCGGAATGGCGTCATTAACGTGATGACAACTCAAATCCGATCCACCAGCGCCAGTCTATGTCGGTTTGTCCGAAGCGCGTCTGCTGGACGGGTGAGAGCAAGAATCGGACGTCCAGGCCGGGCGCCGGTGTAACCGTGAAGCCGGCAAGGAACGATGTCGAAACGTCGGATTCACGTATCCGCGGCTCCCGGTAGTACTCGGTCATCCCATCACGGACAATGGTCTGGCCGTTCTGCTCCTCCACGGTTGCAATGTGTCGTACGATTGTCTCGTCAGACAGGTTCAGCAGTGAGAAGCGCCTGGACAGCCCAAATTCAACGAGGACGTAGTCCGACACACGGGTTGTCAGATAGATCGGAATTGTGACGTCGGTTCGTCGGCTGCGGAGCGACCATGTCAGTTCCTGGTCACTGACAAGGACATAACGCCAGCTCGACGAGCCGCCGGTGCTGGACCATTCGTTGCGGCTGTGCTGAAACGTTGAGACGCGTTCCTGTACGTCGGTCTCGCGGAGCCGGGTATTGACGTCCACGCCAAAACTTATCCGGGACCGCTCCGCAAAGCCCCATTGAATACCGGTCGCTATTCGGTGACTGCTCCCGCTTCGGTCACCGCTGCCAACGCGTTCGTCTATCAAGGTCGACGACGAAGAAGATGTGTACGTCCCACCCGCATAGTCGGCAAACGTTGAGTCCCGAATCGATGAAACGGTATTCAAGTCTGTTCCAAGCATAGCTCCACGGTAGACGGCGTATACCGTAGCGTTGCTGCCCGCGTTGTATCGCAGGTCCGCGCCGCCCCAGGTTTGTGTGCCGTCGCGGTCCCAATCCTGGAGCGTGTTGCCGCCGCGGAGGTATTCATTCGAATAGACGTCGGGGGGAGCAGCGCTCGCCGCGTAGAATGACGTGTCGCCGCGCACCAGTGCTTGCTCCGCATTGCCGAATAGTGTGCCGACACTCACACCGGCTGACATGTTATCCGAAACGTTGTACTGGATGCCGAACTCGATATCGACATGCGCATACTCCTGCCGTCGTTCTTCAAGATCTGCCCAGAAAGACCGATCCGGAGACTGGGCCGGATTTGTCCATGCATCCTGGTGTCCCATCGAACCGTCCACGGCGTGGCGCACAAATCCAACGCGGCCACCCGCGGCGAGCGGGCCCGCCGTTGCGGCGACGTGCAGATTGAGCAGGTGCCCTGTTGTCCTCAACGAGTTCTCACCGGATGAACCGTCAACAGAAGGCACGCCCACCTCGGCGACGCGATTGCCCTGAAAGTCCAGCGCGGCGGCTGACCGGTAGATGTCGTAGGGCACCGCGTAATAATCGGAGTCCCTGAACACGAGCTGGTAAGATGCCCCGAGAACGACGGATTGGCGGCCAGCGACCGGTTTGCCAAATAGTGCGGCAGCAAGCAGCGGACGTGCCGCCTCGTGCGTATATCCCCCATAGTAGGGGTATGGAATGCGTAGTGCTGCCGCGTCGAGGCAGTACGGGCAGCCGTAGACGGGGTAAACTTCCTCCTGCGAAGGAGCGCTCCGGCGGAAGTCCAGGTATCCGGACCAAGTGCCCGATCCTGCCACCGTTGCCAGGGCGGGGTTTATCTCCAGATCCAGAAGCGGGTGCTGAATAAAACCACTGGCCGCATCGCCGAAGCCTGACAATCCGAACGGATTAATCAGGGCCGGCTGGAAGAAGATGTCGTTTTCTTCAAATGCTTTGTCTACAACCCGGCTTCCGTATATCTGGGCGTTTGCGTGCAGGGCCGTAAGGACGGCGACTGCAAATGCGAGCAGCACGAGTCCTGTCACACGAGTGTTCATAGGGAAGCGACCTTTCCGCTGAATAGAATTGTGCCGGTGGTACGTTCGCGGATGAAGAAGGCAAACGGCCGATCAACGTGGAGTGGCTGCGGTGCTGAAGTCACGCCAACCTCGACCGCTGTTGCGGCGGCGGCTTCGGTTCCTTCCTCTGAAACCGACACCGTGACCTTGTGCAATACGGAAGACAGAAAGAGTCGGGCACTGTTGGTCAGGCGGCTGAAGTCAGCGGATGTTTCGCTGAAGGCGTCGACCATTCCAAGCGCAATCAGTGCGTCATTCAGTTTGATCTTGTCTTCGACCGCAAAGCGGGGAAGGCCGATGTCGAATTCTTGAGGGTTCAAAGCCGAAAGGGTGGCGGCGAAC
>JAUIJQ010000480.1 GCA_030431165.1 Rhodothermia bacterium
CGCTAACGGTGGGGTTGCCTACGTTTTTCGACGCGACGGGGCGACGTGGTCACGAGAGGGCAAGCTCACGCCCGCTGACTTCGAGGACAATGGTGACTTCGGATTGAGCGTGGCGATCAACGGCGATGCGGCGATCGTAGGTTCACCGGATTTCGAAGAAGAGACTTCAGCGCTGGACGAAGGCGCCGCCTACATTTTTCGACACAACGGCACAATCTGGGTCGAGGAAGCGAGACTACTTCCGGATGATCGGGAGGCGGGCAAGAAGTTTGGCATGTCGGTTGGCATATCCGGCGACTACGCAATCGTTGGTGTACTCATAGACTCTGAAGCCGGCGCAGCGGCTGGTGCGGCGTATGTGTTTGAAAAAGACAACGACACCTGGGCGCAGGTCGCGAAGCTGCTACCGAACGATCCGGTACTCGCTGGTACGTTCGGTATAGCCGTTGACATCGACGGAGACCGCGCCGTTGTCGGTGCGCAAGTTGCGACCGGTAACGCGACGGCCTCAGGCGCCGCCTATGTGTTCGAACGTGTCGCGGGTGTGTGGACACAGGTCGACAAACTGTTCGGCAGTGATGGGGCAGGCGGCGACTTCTTTGGGAACTCCGTTTCGCTTGACGGCGATTGTGTCGCGGTTGGAGCATACCTGGCGGGAGGTGGTACGGGTGCCGCGTATGTTTTTGCAAAAGACGCGGGTGGTTGGGTTCAACAGGTCAAGCTGATAGAGACGGACAACGCCGTCACCGCGAACCAGTACGGTGCATCCGTCTCCCTGTCAGATAACACGCTTGTTGTGGGTGCCCCGTTTACGAATCTGGATGCCGGACTTGCATTCACGGGTTCGATCACAATCTTCGAAGGTGTCTGCAATATCACCGGTACGAGTACAGAGGCGGTCGGAGAAGGCGTCAGCAATGTATCGCTGCAACCCAACTACCCGAATCCGTTCAGGGATGAAACCGCAATTTCGTTCTCAGTGATGGAGGCGACGCACGTGTCGGTCAAGGTGTTCGACATGCTTGGCCGCGAGGTGGCGCACCTCCACGACCAGGTTGCAACGCCAGGTGCACATGTGCTGACGTTCGAGGCCCGCGATCTGCCGGATGGTGTTTATCTCGTCGCGTTGGACGCTAACGGCACGCGCCGCGTCAGGCCCATTACGCTGGCGAGATAGGGACGAAGCAGGCAAATCCGAAATTGTCGGTTTCTGTGCGTTCTCTAAGGTCAAACGACCTTTTCATCGCACATCTCCGTCCGAATGACGCTCTCTGTGTCATTGCGATCGTCCGCTTTTGCGGTCGTTGCCTGCCTGGTAGTTCTTGTCGCCGCATCAGCATCGTCGGCCGCTCCTCTTAATGACGTCTCACGGCTGCAGTCTCTGCGCGAGGATGCACGCCGCGACTACGGCGCCATCCTGGCAACGCTGAAGTCACTTGACGGTGCTTCACCATCTGGTGCAACCGCCGAGTTTGTTGCTGCGGCGTGGAGCCGCCTTGCCGCAAACGCGGATGCCGCTGAACGCGTCGCCCAAGGCCTGCTCTCTGACCAGACCGACGCCGCTACGCGCAGCGTCGTGACTGAAGAGCTCAGCCAGATCCGGCGCTTCCACAACCTCGCCCGACAGTTCCTGGCGCGCAACGCGCCCGAGGTCCCGCTGACGACAGCGACCTCCGTAGCAGCGGCGGGCTCCACAACTTCAGCCGCAGCTCCATCCCGTGCCCAGCCGGCCATCCGCGGACCACGCTTCACCGGGCAACTCCGCCTCCAGCTTGGCTCGTCATCGTTTAAAGGCGCGACCGAGTCGTCACAAACCGCGCAGGACTTTGGCGTTACCGGACGCTACCGGCTTTCACCGTTGTCATCCGTCTCGCTCGATGTGGGAAGGAAAAGTACAGTCAAGCAGTCCGCGTACACGCTGACGCGTGGACGCGTCGGATTTGATCGCACGTTATCCGGCGGCGGCACGCTGAATGCGTTTGCCGGCGTCGCGGCGTACAAAGACGACGTTTTGGAGCGGAGTAAACACAACGACATGCAGTTCGGCGGTCGTGTGAGTTACCCGCTTGGGCAATCCGCCCGCGTTCTTGCCGACGGTGACTTCAGCGCTCGCAACTACGCGGTAGACGGCGGCAATGATTATTCAGGTGCACGCCTGAATGGCAAGATCAGGTTGGGTTCCTCAGCCGCTCGCATTGTGGACTTGGGCGTGAGCTCCCGCTTCCAATCGAGCGACATCAGCTCGCTGAGTTTTACGCGGCTTGCGCCGCATGTCAACTTCAGGTCGGGGTCGGGACAGCAGTACTTCACAGCGCGTGCCGAGTTTGAAAACATGTCCTACGCCGAGGACGCGAGCAGCAATGATTACAGCCGCATCCACGGCGAGCTCGCGTGGGTCAACCGCGACGCGCGCCGGTCGCTAGCGGTTGTCAGCAAGAACTACACAAACAATACAGCCCGCTCGAACATCCGATTCAAGGGGCAGCTTTCGAAGCGAACAGGCCGGAGTTCTTCGCGCCTCGCCGCGACGTTTGTCTATCACACGAACGCTGACGAAGGGATCACCAACTACCTGGATGTTCGGTCGGATATCTACGCAAACAAATCCGCCCTCTTCGCTGAATCGCGCCTGTTCGGACGCGCATGGATGGCGGATGGCCGAGCGCATCGCGCAGAGTGGAGCGGCGCTCTCGGATTCAGAGTCTGGAAGATCAAGATTGGTCCGTCGGGTGGGGTCAAACTGAATATCGACCCGAATGACTTCGCATTCGAATCGGACGGGAATAGCTGGCGCGCCGGCGGCCGTGTCGTGGGCAACTTTGGTATCAAGCGCGCGGTCGTCGCGCTGTCAGCGCGCTACGAGTACACAACGGCGTACCGTGATGTCATCTCCATTGACCGGTCAACGGGATTGATTACACGCGGCGCCCTCGAGACGCGGCATCCGACGACACTGGCAATAAACGGATCCGTTCGTGTGCCGGTCTCGCGTGACTTTGACGTGCGCGTCGACGTGCGCCAGTATGATGTTAACCTGGATCTGGACGATACCATCAGCATCAACCCGATCTCGAACCGCTCACAGACTCAGATACTCGCCGGACTCGTTTACAGGATCGCCCGGTAACGCCATGCAGTTCTTAGCTCGATTACTTATCGCACTCGCGCTCGCCGGGTTGTTCTCGATTGTCAGATCCGAAACGGCAAGCGGACAGGATTATACCGAAGCGCTCGAAGAAGTCAACGACACATACAGTGG
>JAUIJQ010000481.1 GCA_030431165.1 Rhodothermia bacterium
GATGTTGTGATTTCGCGGGTCAATCTCCATCCGGCCGATGTGGCCCGACATGTCGAGGCCGACATGTTTCCAGGTGGCGCCCGCGTCAATGGATTTGTAGACCCCATTGCCGGGGATCACGTTTGATCGCAGTCCGTCGCTGCCGGTGCCGACGTAGACGATGTTGGGGTCGTTCTGGGCAACCCGGATAACGCCAATTGACGGTGAGTCGAAGTATCCGTCAGATACGTTGTGCCAGCTCGTCCCGTAGTCGGTTGATTTCCATACGCCGCCACCGGTTGCGCCCATGTAGAAAGTGCCGGGCTCCTGTCGTGTACCTGCGACCGCCGTGACGCGACCGCCGCGAGTTGGGCCGACGTAGCGAAAAAAGAGCGGTTCCAGCGACTCGACAAATCCCTCTCGCTTTGAAGGATCCAGTTGGGCAAGGGATTGATGAGTCGGCACTGACAGGCCGATGACGGCGACAACAAGTGCGGCGATCAATGCGGTGCGGGACATAACAGGGCAGGACGGATCGGATGGTAGCGTTTGCTGAATTTAGGAGTTTCGCTTTGCCCTGCCATCCTGTACACTGCGGTCGTTAGTTTGACGGAGCGCACCCCGGGCATTCCCTGATGCAATGCCCTGACAATCCCCGGACATTCACTCGGCACCAGTGGTCGCCAGGATTATGACGGCACAAACCCGGTTTCAAAGGCTCATGACTTTCTTCGGCGTCGCACTCATCTGGGTGGCCATGATGCCGACCATTCACGCGCAGCAGGTACTTACTGCTGAGGATTTTGCCTGGCTGGAAGGTTCGTGGCGCAACACACGGAACGGTTCGATCGAGGCGTGGCGCACCGTAGGAGACGATGTGATGCGCGGCATGACATACATCAAAGATGACGATGCACCTGACGGCCGGCGTGTCATCGAGGAGGTCCTGCTTTACCGCTCGGGGCAGCGCTGGTTCTATGTGCCGGATGTGTCCCACAACGCGCTGCCCGTGCACTTCGCCCTGGTAGAGTCAGAAGTTGGGCGATACCGGTTCGACAATCTCGGCCACGACTATCCGAAGCGAATCGAATACCAGCGAGATGGTGAGACAGGACTTGTCGTCGTCATTGCGGATGTTCGGGAAGACGGCTCTGCTTTTCGCGAGACGAGGTTCCAATTCGTACGCGACTGATCGTACACTTAACGTTTCACCGCCGTAGTACTCGAACGCCCGCGCCATGGCGACCAACACAGGTGCTAGCTCGGAATCCGGCCAGCCAAAAGCCGTCCAACCGGTAACCTACAGTGCTCACCAGGAGCGTCGCTTTGTGCGCACGTTGACCTTCATGGGCCAAACCCTGCCGCCGCCGGCTCGGATTCTTGACCTCGGCACGTCAAATCCGCTTGCCCTTCGCATGCAGAAGGAGGGGTACTCGGTCACAAATACATCTGGTGACCTGGACGGCACGCCTGATCAGATCCGCGAACGTGTGGCGGGCCACGATGTCGACGCGGTTACCGCGTTTGAGATACTTGAGCACCTTGTCGGACCGGTTAACGTGCTGCGCGAACTCCCCGGCCCGCGACTGTTTGCTACGATCCCGCTCAGACTATGGTTCGCGACGGCGTACCGTAGTCCGACTGATCCGTGGGATCGTCACTTTCACGAATTTGAAGACTGGCAGTTTGACTGGTTGCTCGACAAAGCGGGGTGGGACGTGATCCGACGGGACAAATGGACGAGTCCGACCCGCGCTCCCGGAGTGCGCACCATCCTGCGGGCCGTCACGCCACGCTATTATGCCGTTGAGGCCGTACGACGGTGACATTAGATGGCTCTCGCCGGCCAGATTCTCATCCTGACACCCAATCCATGAAACCCAACTCCGCGTCGCGTCGCGACTTCCTGATTCGCACGACTACCGCCGGTGTGCTGGCGCCGCTTGCCGCTTCGTGTTCAAATGCATCCGACGTCAGCGGCAATTCGCCACCCGTCGCTATTGCGACCTGGGACAACCGCCGGGCGCTGACGGCTGCGTGGGACATTCTCGTAGCGGGCGGGTATGCGCTCGATGCCGTTGAGGCAGGTGTTCATGTGCCTGAGGCCGACCCCGACGACCGCTCGGTCGGCCTTGGCGGACACCCTGACCGGGACGGCCGCGTTACCCTCGACTCGTGCATCATGGACGAGCGGTTCCGTTGTGGATCGGTTGCTGCCATCGAAGACATTCTCCACCCGGTTTCTGTTGCGCGACGCGTGATGGAAGTGACCCAGCACGTGATGCTCGCGGGTGACGGCGCGCGCCAGTTTGCGATCGAGCAGGGCTTTGAGCCGACCAACCTGCTGACTGAGCAATCCGAGCGCGAGTGGCGGGCGTGGCTCGACGCAAACAACTACGACCCCGAGGCGTCCGCAGGATACCGTCCGCCGATCAACAGTGAACGACGGGACATGCCCTCGATTCAGGAGTCGCACGACACGTGCGGCATGATCGCGCTCGACACGGAAGGTCGGCTCAGTGGGGCCTGCACAACGAGCGGTTGGGCTTACAAAGTACGCGGACGCGTCGGGGACAGTCCGATCATCGGTGCTGGCCTGTATGTTGATGGCGAACTTGCAGCAGCGACGGCTACCGGGCACGGCGAAGAGATGATTCGCGCTGCTGCCGCGCACACGATCATCGAGCGGATTCGGGGCGGTGCTTCGCCACAGGAGGCCTGCCGGCAGGCGGTTGAGCACATCCGGAGGGTGACTCCCTCTGATCCATCTGAGGTTCAGGCCGGATTACTCGCGGTTGATCGCAGCGGACGATTTGGCGGTTTTGCCCTGCAGAAAGGTTTTGTCTATGTCGTCGGATTGCCCGACGGCGCCGGTGAGCCAGACGTTGCCGGCACGATCACCGACAGCGTTGCCGTTTCGGGGGGCACCATCTACGTTGTGGAAGCGCCGTACCTGATTGGTTAGCCATCGCGCTCGGCACAGCGAATACAAGTCGAGACTGGAAGGGGTGCTTGGACGAGGCGCCCGAGAGAGATAATCGCCAGCATGCACAGAAGACAATTTGCAAAGGGGCTGGTTGCCGGTAGCATCGGTGCCGGACTGCAGTTGGAGTCGTTCGCTCGGGATGATCTGCCGGCTGGGATTCGCAGCGCGCCCGATCGATTGGCGCAGTTAGCGCGTGACCTATCAGAAGCAGCCGACGAGACGTCGTACTGGCGGCGCGTTCGATCGGAGTTTCAGTTTGATGCCGGGCTCGTCCATCTCAACACGGGAAGCC
>JAUIJQ010000482.1 GCA_030431165.1 Rhodothermia bacterium
CACATTCACAACGAGTCGGGTGGCTCGGTTGTGCTGCACAACAACATTGTCGACGGGAAGCGCGGCGTTCAGGGCAACGTTCGAATCTGGTATGCCGAGTTGTACGGTAGCATCCTGTTTGCTAACAACACGGTACAAGCTGAGCAGGGAGGTAATTCGGTGGACTATGTCCCGACGGTTGGGCTCTCCCTCCGGAACCAGGCTTTTACAGGTGATCTTCCGGTTTCGTTTGTGAACAACATCTTTGTCGGTGATGCGACAACGGTGTTCGACGTGCCGGCCAATACGACGATCGATGCCGACTACAACCTGTACTCGAACTATGCGCACCTGACATCGGATGGCACGAATCGTACCGGCAGCAATGACATCCTCAACAGCAACCCGATGTTCACAGGCGGTGACTTCATGGTGCAAGCCGGCAGCCCGGCTGTTAACTCGGGGGCATCGCCGACCGAGTATCCGGGGATTCCGGATGAGGATCATGCGGGGGCGGTGAGGCCGCAAGGCGCGGGCTACGACCGCGGTGCCTGGGAGCAGTAGCATCGACACCCGGTGGGCTGACCGCCGCGACTACTCCGAGGCCGTGTAGGTTTGCCGCGCACGTAGACCGCCGCGACTGTCAAGTGGTCCTACTGCATTACTGAATGCGATCGGTATCGCGTCGCTGTACACAAACGGATGACTCGCAAACACTTCAAAGTGCAAATGCGGCAGGTTTCCCGTATTCCCGGTGTTGCCGCACTCGGCAATGAACTCTCCGGCAGCCACCGAGTCGCCTGGTTGAACCGCCACTGATTTGTGCCGCAGATGCGCGTACCACGCAACTGACCGATCTTCATGTCGGATGAGAATCCGGTTGTTGTGACCTCGCTTGAGGTCGCCGTCTACGTATCGATCAACCGTCGCTTCAACAACACCGCTGCGGGCGGCCGTTATCGGGGCGCCCAATGGCATCTTGAAATCGTATGCGATTCGGTTGCGGTGACCGCCCGAACGGTTGCAGTACGACTGGGAAACGAGGTATGACTTACCAGGCGGGAACGGCAGCACGTACGCGGACTCGTCTGGTGGTGGGAACGAGAGCTGTTCGCAGTTCGGCTGGCAGCCTGCAACAACGAAGAGTGCACAGGCAGTGGCCGCAAGCTGCCCCACTCGGCCCGGTCGCATGAGCCCAGCCGCGTGTACTACTTGTTTGCCGTTGAGGTCTCGTTGATCCTTCGTTCGATCCATCGAATCATTGGCGAACCTGTCGCCCGGGCAAGATCCAACGACCGCTGATACTGCTTCCAGGCGTCGTCGGTGCGTCCCGCCTGTTGGTACGCTTCCCCAAGGTAGTTACTCATCATCATCATGTCAGGGAAGGTCTCCATGCCAAACTCCAGTACAGTGATTGCCGAATCCGGCAGTCCGGACGCCGTCAGACGACGTCCCATAGTTGCCACTGAGACCGGGTCAGGCTCAACGCGGAATCCAAACTGTGACGTGGCCCGGTCAAGCGCAGCGGTCAATGCGGAGAAAGAGCCCGTCTCGTAGACAGCATCCAGGTTGAACTCAGAGAAAGTAAACAGGAGGCCATCGACGGTTGCCGGAAGAAAGGTGGTGACGTGGTCAAGTTCAGGATAGAATGCGAGGCGAAAGCTCTTTGCCGATACGCCGTGCCCGGTCACCGTTCCGGCCAGGTCGCGTGTCGGCGCCACCGATTCTGTTTCGTTTGCGAGGGACACGAAGAGCCTGCGTTGGTCAAATGTACCACTGCCCGATGAGGAGAGGAGGTTTCGCATCGCGACCGCAACAGTGCCATCCTCCCACCACAAGCTGGGGCTGATTGCCAGAAACGAATCAAACGGTGAATCCGGCCGCATCGATGCGTACACGGCCGCGAGTCCGCCGAGGGAGTGTCCAATCAGCACATTGTGTGGCGACGTGCCAAGCGTGCTGTCCACGTGCGGCACAAGCTCCTCTGCGACGAAGCGAAGAAACGCGTCTAGTTGTCCGGATGTATCGGATTCGTCACTGACTCGCGAAGGAGTAAACTCATCAATCCGACTGTTTGCTTCAACACCGACGACACGCACGGCTGGAATGACACCCGCCTGACCCAGGCTCTTGACCGCGGCGGCAACGAGGAACGTGTTGTCGCGTCCGTCCAGGACATAAATGGTTGGCCGCGGTTCACCACATGCCACGTCGGGAAGCACAAACGTCCACACGTTGTACGTAGCGTCGCGTATGTCCGAGCGTAGCGAGTCTGCGACGATCTGGCCGGTCTGACTCTGGCACTGGCGGGCAGATGCACCTGTCGGGCGGAACAATGAAAGTGCTGCGAGTGCACAAAGCGTTGCGGCAGTCTGGAAATGGAAGGCGCGATAAGCCGCCATGCGTCCTGGTGTTTTGCTGCGATGCATACGTAGCAGACACGCGCAAACCGCAATTGGTTTACGCCGGATACTTGCAGCCTGGACACACGCTTGGGCCCGCAGCAGTCGTTGGCGCCTTTTATCCCTATACTCCAGAACGCCGGACGACGATACCAGCGTCGTCCTCCGTCTCTCTTTCGGGTATCGTCATGTTGCGCCTCCTCCGCTCGGGCGCTGCCGTAGTCCTAGCAGCTACCCTCGCCTCGTCGCCAGTCCTCATTCACGACGCCGCGGCGCAGTTCCGGAAGCGCGTTGTCATGTACGGCGGCATGAACGCTCCGGGTACAACCGGCGCCACGTTCAGCACATCGTTCCCGGGCTCACCCATCGGTATCGCCGACAACGGCGACGTGTTTTTCAAAGGCTACCTCGAAGGCGGCGACACGCAGTCTGGTGTCAACGACACAGGTCTCTGGTTCACCCGCGACGAGGAGCTGTCGTTGCTTGCACGCCTCGGCGACCCGGCGCCGGGTCTCACGGGGTTCACGTACGTCGACTTCGTCAACGAGTACATCGACCTCGATGGGGGCATCGCCTTTCTGGCACAGGTATCCAATGGGAGTGCCTCGCAACATGCGATCTTCTTTGAGGAAGGTGGTGCCGCGGCACTCAAGGTGACGCGAGGCGATGACATCGAACCCGGTATCACGCTGTTCTCGACGGCGCTGCAGGTGTTCGCGGTCATAGGTGATAAGGCCGTCTTCTCCGCCGGCGTCGATGGCGCGAGCGTCACCAGTTCCAACAATGTCGGACTTGTCCTGTATGACGATGACGCGCCCGACAACCTCAGCTTCGTGGCGCGCGAAGGAGACGCGATGCCTGGCGTACCAGGTGG
>JAUIJQ010000483.1 GCA_030431165.1 Rhodothermia bacterium
GCACACTGATCGCGGGTTGTCGGTGCGAGCCGCAATTCGGACGGCTCTTCTCTGGCCGCTTGTTCCTTTTGTCGCGCTGGGCGTTGCAACGGTCGCGAACCCGTCATGTTTGACGCTTGCCGGACCGCTTCTGTATGCCGCCTTTGTACCATTTTCGTCCCTGTTCGGGGCGGCGCTCGCCTTTGTTATCCGTCACAGGGGGAAGCGCCTGAAGACACTCGCGTTTGTAGTCTGCGGCATTCTGACCGTTCTGGCGTCTACGGCGTTTGACCTGTTGGGCCACCCTCAGTTCTACTCGTACAGTCACGTCTTTGGCGGTGTACTTGGTCCCGTTTACGATCGGGCACTGGCTATTCGGCCAGGTGTTTTTTCGTTTCGATTGGTGACGCTGCTGTGGGTGGCGCTGTTGTTCCTCGTCGGACAGAAGGGGCGGATTCCGGCCTTTCCGGCTTCTCCGGCGTTCGCGCCCGGGCGGCGAGGGGTTGCCGTGGCAGCACTGCTCGTCGCCTTGTGCGCCTGTTACCTCGGGAGGGGCAAGCTCGGGTTCAACACGACGTATTCTTCGCTCAGGGCTTCCCTCCGTGGGCATGTGGCAACCGCCAACTTCGACCTGTACTTCGATCCTGCGACCCCTGAGGCCGGAAGCGTTGCGCATCTTGCGGCGACGGCTGAGTTTGAGTTCCAACGGCTGGCGGATCGCATGGGCGTTCTTCCAAGTCAACGCATTGCCGTCTACCTGTATCCTGACGCTGACAGTCGTGCCCGGCTTACGGGCGCGCGCAACACCTCGATCGCGCCCGTTTGGCTCGCGACTCCACAGATACACATGCTCGCGGCGCGCGTGGAGGACAGCTTCTCGCACGAGCTGGTGCACGTCTTCAGTCGTGAGTTCGGCGCACCGGTTATCAACGCATCGCCACTTGTCGGTCTCGTTGAGGGCCTTGCCGGAGCACTCGAAGCGCCGTCTTTGGGGCTCGATGCCGATGCGGTAGTCCGCGTAGCTGCACATGAGTTTGGTTGGACGCCGTCTGACATCACAGATCGGCTTCGGTCGGCGATGTCGCCAACGGGATTCTGGAGCGGTCGGAGTGCGGTGAACTATGCGCTGGCCGCATCTTTTGGTCGCTATTTGCTGGATGAATACCCTCCCGAAGTCATTGCCGATGTCTATGCAACCGGGCGTTTTCAGTCGGCGACATCCCGGTCGCTTGCAGCGATTTCGGCGGCGTGGGCCACGGCCCTGACCGCTGACTCGTCAGCCGTCCCCGAAGTGGCACGTCAGCAGGTCAGATCGGCGTTCTCTGCCGAATCACTGTTTGAACTACGGTGCCCACATGCAATTCCACGCTCATTCTCGGCACTTGTCGCCGGCGACCGGGCGTGGCGCGGCGGGGATACGCTCAGCGCGGTTGCGCACTGGGATGGGGCAGGGCGCGATGCGCGTCTGGCGGTGCCGGTGTCGGAGCGACTCGCGCTGGCCGCGATGTTCGACAACAACGTGGGGCCGGCCATCGCGCTTGGTGAGCGCCCGGACTCATCCCTGACCACGTCGGGATTGATTGTTCATGGCGACGCACTAGCTATCAACGGAAGTGTTGAAGATGCAGGCGAACATTACCGATCCGCGCTCCAACGGATTACGGGGGCGAGCCTCGACGACGAGTCGATGGTGGCGATCCGGCTTGCGCTGGCAAATGACCGGGATGCGATTGCTGCCTTTTACGACTCCGCTAATCCTGCCGACGTTGCTGCTAACGCGTTTGGAACGCCACGGGCCTGGGGATTGTCGCGCCGCGCTGCACGCCGGCATAACTATGGACTCGCTGATAGCTTGCTACGCTCGGTGAGCGTTCCGCAAATTGATTCGCTTAATACGCTGCTTTTGTGGCACCAGCGTGCCCAACTGGCGCGCTACGCTGAGCGTGTGGGACGCTGGGAGCAAGCCGTACTGGACTGGGAAGAGGCGGCCGGTGTTACGGGTATTGACCGGTTCGCGATGCGATATGCGCTGTACAGGGCAGACGTTGCCCGATGGATCGATCAGCAATGATTTTGCGCTTGTTCGCATTGTCGGCGCCGTTTCGGTGGATCACTCAGCGGTGTCAAGGGTTAGCCTGACCATGCGAAACCATCGAAAACAGATTGCCGCTCTCGCGCTGGTCGCCGTCTTCCTGTCGGTTGCTGGATGCGGCTCGTCGGATGAGACGCGTGGTGACCGCACACCCAGGCGCGTTCGTGCTCTGGATCAGGTAGACCCAACGGTTGTCCCCGGAATGCGTGGCGACGTATCAGAAGTAGGTACCGTGCAGCTGTTCGGCGAAGGCAGTGAAACAAACCCTCCGATTATATCGGTGCGATCGTCTGCGCGACTGACGCTCGCATTTGATTTGCTCGCGGAGCAGGGAAGGCCTCTTTCTGTCCATTTCTATCACGCTGATCGTAATTGGGAGAGAGACCTGACGCCGTCGGAGTATCTCGGAACGTACCACCGTGACCAGATCCGCGAACAGACAATGTCGCAGGCGACAGAGGCTCGGTTTGTTCACTACCGATATCAGTTTCCGAATGACGCAATCACCTTCCTCGTCAGCGGCAATTATATCGTTCGCGTTTCCGAGCAGGGCAACGAAGAGGCTGTACTTTTTGAGCGGCCGTTCTACGTCACCGAAGAGTCGGTTCCGGTTGACCTTCTGCTCGGCAATGTCTTTGTGCCGCAATCGTCTTTCCCGGCCACCCAGCCGACCGCGGTATTTACACCGCCCGCTGAATTGCAGGCAAACGTGTTCAACTACACCGTTTGCTTTGCCAGAGACGGCCGCCTGGGTGCTACCCGTTGTACGGACAATCCGTCCCTGATGAACCAGCCGGCACTCGAGTTCTACCTGCAACCCAGCGCCTCATTCCGGTCGGCAGGCAGTGACTACATCCTTGACTTGTCGGTTCTACAGCCGGGGAATCATATCGAGCGACTGGATGTGACGACAAGTCCTTTTGCCGTTCGCCTGGCACCCGACTATGTTCGGTTTGGCGCCGACGACCTTGCGCCGAGGCTGATGGGGCAGCCCGTTGTTGACGGTGCTGTTCGCGACGTGGCAGACCCTCAGACACAGGCGGAGTACGTCGCAACGACGTTCAGCCTCGTAACGGAGGGCGACCGCCGACTGGCCGGTGATGTGTACGTCATTGGCGCGTTTAACGGTTGGCAGCAGCGATCGGATGCTCGCATGACCTGGAACGCTGAGTCGAAG
>JAUIJQ010000484.1 GCA_030431165.1 Rhodothermia bacterium
CGGGTAAGGTCACGTTGCCGGCGCGTGATGCCAACGAAAGCGCTGATGTCCAGATGGTGTACCACAGTGCGTGCAGACAGGCAACAAAGAGAATCAGCAGCCATGGTGATTCAACGAGCACCGCGGCAACCGGGCGCGTGCCGGACGGAATCCATGACATCAGCACGGCTGCCATATGCGTTCTGACAAACGTACCCGTGACAGCCGCCACGCCAATGCCAAGCATTACAGACGCAGACAGAAGCAGGAGCAGATTTACGAAGGGTAACACGTCGCGGCCTTCTATCACCGCCTCGCGATAGAAGCCGTGCGCCCCGAAGTAGCGGGCGGCGACCTGCCTGAACGTTGGTCCGGTCGCGTAAGCAATGGCGATAACACCTATCGTTGCCCAAAGAAGTAATACGTACCAACTTGAATCTGGAGTCTTCGGCTCACCGTACGGGAACGCAAACGCACGCTCGGTGCCGAGGTAGAACCCTCGAACAACACGAAAGGCCGGCGTTGCACCACCCAGGGAATCCACAAGCCCGAATCGATCGCGAACAATAGCGGAAGCGGGCGCCAGACTTGGTCCGTCGCGCCACCGATACACGAACACCGCGGGTAGATCCTGGACCTCATCGCCGAGCAGCACATCGAGCGCATTTTCGAGATAGCGTGCCTGCGACTCTGCGGTGAAGCGGCGAACCAGGCCCGTGCCCGCATCGGGGTGCCGCGCAAGCCCCAGGGCACCTACACCCAGTGCACCTCCGTCCAGCGCACCGGCATCAGGCGCACCAGCATCCCTTAGCGCGGCGTTCTGTTGCCCGGCATCCGCCCTGAAAAAGACACCCGTGCCCACACCGCTGCGCAGGGCATCGACCATATCTGTGGAGACAAAGCGGTCCGCCAGCCTGAAGTCAACCGACCCGCCACATGCGTCGTCTTCGACAAAATGCGTCACGTAGTAGGTTCGTGCGAACGGCAACCGGCGCTTCACGGTAGCGGTGAGCCGCGCCAGGATGGGACAAGCTCGCGGGTCGCTCGTGTCAACCCCTTCCCCCAATCCGAAGAAGGCCGCTGAAGCATGGCCAACCGATTGATCAAGGAGTTCTTCCAGCCGAGCGGACAGTCTGTCCTCCCTCTGCTCCAGCCTGGCCGCGGGAACGTTTGCAACGTCGAGATCCTGGAAGACAGCAACGCCGAGACTGTCAGCCATTGTCAAGATCGGCCCCCTGGCGGGACCCGGCACCCTGACAGCCGTTACTCCGATCGCATACATCTCAGCGAGGTCGGCTGTGGCATCCGCGATGCCTGCAGGCGGCGTCCAAACAACGCCGCGCAGCGGATCGGCAGGTGGCCACGACTGCTGCGCATAGGCTGCCGGCACGACGGCGGTCAACGCAACGGCTACGGTGAGAACGAGTTGTGTGCTGGCTCGCATCGCGTTCATGGGTTCGCCACAATGTACCCCAAAAAAGAACGGTCCCACCCACGAGGGCGAGACCGTTCCACCAATACCACCAATTAACCAGGACGCCTAGTCCAGCATCTTCCGCAGGAACGCCGGCGTATCTGAATCTTCGCTTCTGATTCGCTCAGAGCGATCCTTCAGTTCATCGGCGTGCATCCTCCTGACGCGTCGCTTCGGCTGCTGTTCTTCCTCACTCGGTGGATCAACCGAGATCGGCGCCGGGGAAGTACGCTGCCTGCGCACGTATGCCGGGATGTCGAGGTTCTTGAGATTCTCCTCGCCCTTGTAGTTGTAGATCGGCATGTCGGAGTGCAGCGGCACCGTCTGCCGGCGCTTTTCCGCCTGTGGCACAGGCTGCACCGCCGGTTGCATCGTTGGCTGTAGCGCCGGTTGCTCTGTCGCTTCGGCCTTTTCGCGATCGGCTTTGTCGAAACCGGTTGCGATCACGGTCACGCGAAGCTCGTCACCCATCGCATCGTCGATCACCGTTCCAAAGATTACCTCAACGTCATCACCGGCTTCACTTCGGATGATGTTCGTCGCTTCCGTCGCTTCACGAATCCCGAGCGACTTGCCGGCCGTGATGTTTACGAGCACGTTGCGAGCGCCACTTATCGACAGGCCGTCGAGTAGCGGACTCGAAATGGCGTCATGTGCAGCACGCTCCGCGCGGCTTTCGCCGCTGGCTGTGGCTGCGCCCATCAGGGCCGTCCCGCCGTTCTGCATGGTTGTCTTGACATCCGCAAAGTCCAGATTGATCAAACCGTGTACGGTGATCAGGTCGGATATCCCGCGCGTTGCGTTGTACAGCACCTCGTCAGCCATCACAAACGCCTCGATCAGCGACGTATTGTCGCCGGATATTTCAAGCAGGCTTTCATTCGGGATGACGATGAGCGTATCAACCTGGTCGCGGAGCGCGTCAATGCCCTGAAGGGCTCCGTTCATCCGGCGTCTTCCCTCACACTCGAACGGTTTTGTGACGATCGCAACCGAAAGGATGCCAAGTCGTTTTGCGATGGACGCGATTACGGGAGCACCACCGGTACCGGTGCCGCCACCCATTCCGGCCGTGATAAACACCATGTCGAAGCCCTGTAGTGCCTGCTCGAGCTGCTCACGGTTTTCCTCAATTGCTTCGGCACCGATTGACGGGCGCGCACCGGCGCCGAGTCCTTTTGTAAGCCCACGCCCGGCCTGAATCTTCTTCGGGGCGCGGTTCATTACCAGGGCCTGTGCGTCGGTATTCACGGCGATAAACTCTACCCCGTGAATACCTTTATCGAGCATGTTGTTGATGGCGTTGCCGCCGCCTCCGCCGACGCCGACAATGCAGATTTTCGCTTCTTCGCCGGGGGAGTCGTCGAACGCGAAGCGCGAGCTGAACAGATTTTCCATGGTGTTGGTGGTCTTGGCTTTGGTGGTGTCCGCTTTCGCGGTGGTGGTGTTGCGGCGTGCCGCAGTCGGATCAGAGTTCGTCGAACCAGCTCTGCATACGTCTTGTCACACGCTGCACGAGCGAAGCGGCTGAAGCCGGCTCGGTCGCGAGGCGGTCTCCCTCGCGCTGAAATCCGCCGGGGCCCATGAGGTCGGGTCGGAGGCCGTACAGTACAAGGCCGACGCCGGTCGCATACTTGGGATCCATTACTTCTTCGACCATGCCGCCGGACAGTCCCATCGGCATGCCGACGCGTGCGTCAACGCCGAGGACTTCAGCGGCGAGCTCGGCGGTTCCGGGGATCATCGATCCGCCGCCGGTGAGAACGACGCCGGCCGACAGGTGGCGCCC
>JAUIJQ010000485.1 GCA_030431165.1 Rhodothermia bacterium
CCCTTCGTCTCGCCAGGAATCTGATGGCGAACCGGGCGCTTGTGTACATCATCGTTCGGGATCCCGACGACGGCATCCGGGACGATCATGTTCTGCCCATGGACACCGACGAAGTGGCCCTGGGCAATTTGCCGATCCCGCGGCGCCAGCTCGACCGACTAAAGCAGCGAGTTGACCTGGTAAACAAGCTGTATCGCCAGCACCGGGGCAAGTACCAACGGCTGATAGTGACCCATGTTGATAGCCGAAGTGCCGGCCAGAAGATTGATGTCTTCTTCTATCACCATCGCAAGAGCAGAAACGGCAAGCGCCTCGCGGAGCACATCCATCGTACTTTTCAGGAGAAGTACGCGCGCTTCCAACCCGGCCGCGAGTATGCGGGGACGTTTGAGGACCGAAGTTCGTTGTACGTCGTGCGCAACACGCTCCCTCCGACCGCCTTTATTGAGATCGGCAACCTGCGTAACCGGCGCAACCAGCAGCGAATCCTGAATCCTGACAATCGTCAGGCACTCGCCAACTGGATCTTCGAAGGAACGCTTAGAGACTACGAGTCGCGGTAGCCACACGACACCATGACGGCCAATCCAGGTGTACCGTGCGCCCGATTTGCTCGATCGCGGCATGCTGCCCTATTTGCCGCGTTGGCCTTTGTCGTTGGTGTTGCCGGCTGTTCGTTGCCCGGCAGCACCGATCGGCCTGACCGCGGTGCTACGCCCAACGTCGTCATCATTCTCACAGATGACCAGGGCTACGCGGATGTCGGTGTCTTTGGTGCCACGGGCTTCGATACGCCAAACCTCGACCAACTCGCCGCCGACGGCATGATGCTGACGGACTTCTACGTGGCGTCCAGCGGCTGCTCCCCGTCTCGCGCGGCGTTACTCACGGGCGCTTATCCGCTTGGCGTTGGTTTGCCACACGTGCTCTTCCCGTTCGCACAGGTAGGCCTGCATCCCGATGAAGTCACGATGGCAGAAATGCTGAGCGAGAAGGGATATGCAACAGCGGCCGTTGGGAAATGGCATCTCGGCGACCACCCCCGCTTTCTGCCCACCAGTCACGGATTCGACAGCTACTTCGGGCTGCCGTATTCGAATGACATGAGTCCCGATCCAAAAAACAATCCACGAGAATCAGCAGCACGCCATCCGCCTTTGCCACTCTTGCGGGACACAACCGTCGTTGAGCGCGAGCCTGATCAGTCTACCCTAGTGGGCCGCTATACCGAAGAGGCGGTTCGCTTCATCGAGCGAAACGCCTCGGCACCGTTCTTCCTGTACCTGGCCCACTCGATGCCCCATGTACCCATATACGCATCGCCAGACTTCTCGAACCGATCCGCAACACCGTACGGCGATGTGATTGAAGAGATCGACTGGTCAGTGGGCGAAGTACTCGATGCGTTGGAACGATCAGGAGTGTCAGACAATACGTTCGTTGTTTTCACCAGTGACAACGGACCGTGGCTCATCTTCGGCGATCATGCCGGCAGTGCGGCACCGTTGCGCGAAGGTAAAGACACGGCGTTTGAAGGTGGGCAGCGTGTTCCGGCGATCGTGCGGTTTCCCGGTCGCGTGCCCGCGGGATCGGTATCATCCGAAATGGTCCTTTCCATGGACATCCTGCCAACCGTGGCGCAGCTCACCGCTTCGACGGCGCTTGACACGCGCATGATCGACGGCAGGGATGTCTGGCCGATCTTGTCTGGTGTCGCCGGGGCCCGCTCACCACACGAAGCGTTTTTCTATTACCGCGGACGCGACCTGCAGGCGGTTCGAAGCGGCAGATGGAAGCTGCACGTCCCGCACTGGTATCAGTCAATTGACGGTGGCGTGGTGGCGAATGGTGGTGCGGTCGGATCTTTCATGCGCCGGGATATTGGACTTGCCTTGTTCGACCTGGAAGCAGACGTTGGAGAGACCACGGATCTCGCCGGCACACACCCGGGCGTTGTTGACAGTTTGTTGGAGTACGTGGAGTGGGCGCGAGACGACATCGGCGACGCGCTTACTGATCGAACAGGCAGGAATGCACGGCAGCCGGGCCGCGTTGAACCGTGGAATCCGTCGATTGACAACTAAATATTGTTGTTTTCCTGCCGAACAACTAAATATAGTTGTTTTCGGGATCCACAACTTGTTTCAGTTGTAACAGGATTCATGATGCGCAGCAATCAAACAGCCGGCCTGCACGCCGTCGCCACCGGCGACATCGTCGCCTCCTCAGACCTGGGTACGGCCGAACGGGCCGCAGTACCGGCGGCCGTACGCCAAGCGTACGCCATGGTTCAGGAGCAGCTCGGCAGTGCGCAACGCTACCCGATCGACCTGTTTGGCGGCGATTCCTGGCAGATCTATTTCGAAGATCCGCGAACAGCGCTGACCGCCGCGGTCCAGTTCCGGGCACTCCTCCTTGCCGACCACAACATCCATACGCGGATGGCGATCGCCGTTGACACGATCGATTTTCTGAGCAGGGAGAACCTGAGCGAATCAGACGGTGCGGCGTTCCGGCGATCAGGTCGGGCGCTGGGGGCCATGCGCGACGAAAGCCTGGAGATCTTTCTGCCCGGGGACAACAACCACATCGCCTCGGTCGCGGCCCGCGCAATTGCACGGTGTATCGACCTCGCCGCGTCGGGCTGGACGCGTGCCCAGGCTCAGGCCATCGCCCACGTCACCGGCTGTACCCTGGCAGGCAGCCCTTGCGCTCAGGCCGAGGTAGGCCGCCTGTGGCGCCCTGCCCCGATCTCTCAACAGGCGGTCGGACGCCATCTGTCCAGCGCCGCGTGGAGCACGGTATCTGCCATCCTCGAGGACTACAAGGTCCTCGTGGAGTTACTGATCGAAGGCGACGCATCCGACAACGACAATTGACGTGATACCGGAACTCCGAATAGCACTCACGACCCTCGTGTGCACGACGCTGATTGCGGACGCGGTCCTGCCGCGCCGCCCCGGTGTCGCGGCCGTACTCGCCGGCCTGACAGGGTTTGCAATCATCGGATGCTGGCAGATCTGGGCGGGAGTAGCAGCGGGCTCAACGGTAGTGTTCCTCGGAATGGTAGCCATCGTCGCAAAACGATCAGGCCCGCTGCCGTCCGCCAGGGCCTGGCTGGTCCAACTTGCTGCAAAAGTACTCGCCGTGGTTGTCCCCACGATCGCCGCCTTCTCCCTGCTCGCACACAATCCGTTCACGTGGGTTGACGAGCTTGGCGCATTCCCGTACGCAGCCC
>JAUIJQ010000486.1 GCA_030431165.1 Rhodothermia bacterium
TACGACGCGATGGAAGGTTGGCTGCGTCAGGAGAAACCCGACGCACTGTTTCACTTGGCCGTCGCTTCGCAACCGACCGGGCGCGAAAACGAGGGCTGGGTCGTGAACTACGAATGGACCAGCGAGTTGGCTTGGATCGCCAAGGTTCTCGACTTCCAGTTCGTGTTCACCAGCACCGTGATGGTGTACTTTTGGCTTATGCGCTGAATGATCTTGCCCATTGAAGTTGCGTAGGGACACAGCCGCGTTGATACTGCTCACCGCTTTTGTCGGTGGTGGCATCGTTGCGCCCGTGTTTCACCAGCTCGATGAAGGAGCGGCTTACGACGCTCACCTTCAGGTCGAGAAGCTGGCGCATGAAGGACACGAGCACAACGGGACGCCGGCGGCCGAGGCCCCGCACGACCCGGTTGATTCGCACGGTACGTGTCTGCTCTGCCACGTGCGTGTGAACTACGCGGCTGCTGATCCCGGGTATTCCCCGTCGGCGGCACCACTTCTCTCAAGCATCCGCGCGGCACATCATGTCCCGGTAGACCCCGCGTCGCGCCAGAACTACGTACGTGGCCCTCCCGGCTTCGACTTGCTTGACGCCTGATGTTCTGCCCGTGCGGCAGATGTGTCGCAGCCATTTGGCTGGGCACATAGCGTTGCGGTAGCGCCTGTCGCACGCTGCAGACATCCTCCAACACGCAAACGGTATCCGCTCGACGTCGGCCGGTTTCCTGTTTGTGCCTCGCTCTGGCTATCGCTCCGCTTTGGCGGCGTGCGTGGTCTATCGACCGATCCTCCAATGAACAAGACATCCGTCCGCGTCATCGCGCTAGTCGGGACGCTGATCGTGGGTGCTCCCACGATGGTTGCGCCTGTGCGGGCACAGTCAGGGCCACGAACTATCCGCGGTACGGTTACGGACGGGCATGCCTTTGCGCTCCCAGGAGCGCACGTAACCGTTCCTCGGCTTGACAGGGGTTCGATTGCCAATGGCAACGGGCGGTACGTACTGGACCGCCTTCCGTCTGATACCATGACGGTACTGGTCAGCTTCGTTGGGCACGAATCGGTTTCACGCGTCGTGGACCTCAGGCAGGGTGACGCGGTTGAGGACTTTGTTCTCTTCGAAGTCGTTGAAATCCTGAACGAGGTGACTGTCGAAGACGACGCCGCTGAGGCAGCACTGACCGTGTCGCCGCAATCCGTCAGCCGGCTTGAGGCGGCTGATCTCGCGGTGGTACGAGGGCAAACACTCGGGCAAACGCTTGATCGCCTGCCCGGTGTGACGACCTTGTCAACGGGCCCGAGTATTCAGAAGCCGGTCATCCGCGGACTGCATTCAGATCGCGTAATAGTTGTCAACGACGGGATCCAGCAGGAAGGCCAGCAGTGGGGAGCGGAGCATGCACCCGAGATCGACCCGTTTGCGCCTGCGCGCATCGAGGTCGTCAAGGGGGCGGCCGGAGTTGAATACGGCGCCGGTGCCATCGGCGGCGTGGTCAGGATCGAAGACGACGCACTCCCGGAGGAACCGGGCGTTGGTGGTCGGGCCATGCTCAACGCGTTCTCCAACAGTCAGCAAGGCGCTGGTTCGCTCGAGGTCGAAGGCGGTTCGCGTATGATTCGCGGGCTCGGTGCACGCGTGCAAGTGAGTGCACGGCGTGCCGGTTCTGCTCAGACGCCGAACTACGTTCTCGGGAATACGGCCTTCTTTGAACGGGCCGCCGAGATTGCCCTTGGCTACACGCGCGGGCAGCTTGAACTGGAGGGACATGTCAGTCGGTTTGCAACCGACATCGGCATTTATCGCGGATCGCACTTCAATACGTTTGCGGGGCTGGACACGGTTCTTGCTCTCGGCAGGCCCCCGGTTGACTACGAGTTCTCGTACGAAATCGGCGCCCCGAAGCAGGACATCGTGCACGACCTCGGTGTTGTGCGGGCGCGATATGACCTCGGTGACGGAGCCCGCGCGGAGGTCCAGTACGGATTCCAGCACAATCGCAGGAAGGAGTACGACGCAGACCGTGTTGGCGGGCGCGACCCGCTTGAACGGGCGGCGTTTGACCTCACCCTCTCGACGCACTCAGCGGAAGCCAAGCTTCAAACGGCTGCACGGCCTGTGCTCGGCGGAAACGCCTTTGCGCATGTCGGATTAAGCGGAATGAATCAGGGCAACAGCTCCGACATCGGGTACCTCATTCCGAACTTTCGGGCGTACACCGGCGGTGCTTTTGCGCGCACAAACTGGTTCAACGGACCGCTGACGCTTGACGCGGGGGCACGACTGGATGTGCGCCAGCTTCGGGCGTATCCCCGTGAAGACGGAGGTACTGGCGACTTCGAACGCGTGAGCCGACGGTGGTGGGGCGTGTCGGGTGCTGTCGGCGGCATCCTGCGGTTTGCGGAGACCCGATCGGTCGCCGTCAACCTGTCAGCGGCCTGGCGACCACCCAGTGTCAATGAGCTCTACAGTTACGGCGTACATCACGGCACGGCGCAATTTGAGCTCGGAAACGCGGGGATGGATGCGGAGCGGAGTGTCGGCGTCGACCTTACAATCCGACAACAGTCGGAGCGGCTTCAGCTCGACGGAAGCGTGTACGTAAACAGGATCGGCGACTACATCTACCTCGTCCCGACTGGAGAAGCGGTTGTCACCGTCCGCGGCGTGTTTCCGGAATTCCAGTACGACCAGACTGACGCCGTGTTGGCCGGGTTTGACGGATTCGCAAACGTGCAGTTGGTCGACCACCTTGGCGTCGAGCTCGTTGCCTCAGTCGTTCGTGGCACCGACACAAGTCCGTCGTCTGGAAGCAGCGAGCCCCTGCTGCAGATGCCCGCTGACCGACTCGGAATCTCTCTGTCGTACACGATTCCGACGGCGGGCGTCTTCCACGACACTGAGTTCGACGCAGGGGTGCGCCTTGTTCGACGACAGGATCGCTACCCGACACGGGCAAACGAAGAGGGTGCCTCCGTTCCCCTCGACTACGTCGCGCCTCCCGACGGTTACGCGCTCTTCCGGGTTGGCGTACATGGTGAACTGGACGTCGGCAGTCAAACGATTCAATATGGTCTCGCGGTGGAGAACCTCCTCAACACCGAATACCGGGACTACCTCAGTCGCTACCGCTATTTCGCGCATGACCCGGGACGCAACGTGGTCCTGCGCATTCAGGTGCCTTTCGGAACCCGAAAGGTCGAACACTAGAACAGCATTACAACAGTCCGCAG
>JAUIJQ010000011.1 GCA_030431165.1 Rhodothermia bacterium
GGCGTTTGTACACGCGCGATTGTACGAGCATGCTCCCGTGTTTGACAGTCCGCCGGAGGTGTTTGTTGAAGCAATTTGGGTGGACGATCGTGCGCGGGGGCGGGGCTGCGGGCGTCACCTTGTTGCTGCTGTCCTGAATTGGGCCGAGCTTGTCGGGGCGCGTCGAATCAGGTACAGTGTACTGGCGAAGGATCCGGTTGCCGGCGGTTTCTGGTCCGGCGTAGGCGGGGATGACCTGATAACGTACGGTACGATCGTGGTTGATGGGAAAGGCCATGTCGGTGACAGGGGGGCAGGAATCGATGAGCTGGATGCTGATGACTCGCGACCGCGTCAGGAGGGCAGATCGGATGCAAGGCCTCCGAACCGGCTAGGGTTTGCCCCGTAAATGGCCCGGGGCCGCCCGGAAACACGACAGATTTTCAAGAGTTACTCGGATTCGGGGTTGGTCGGAAGCGGCCAACGTTCGTATTATTGGCGCCCTGACGCGATGTCTGTCGCCCAGGAGGTAAGACAACAAGCGGAACTAGCTCAGTTGGTAGAGCGCAACCTTGCCAAGGTTGAGGTCGCCGGTTCGAGCCCGGTGTTCCGCTCTGGAAAACGCCCGGCTCTTTGTTGAGTCGGGCGTTTTTGCTTGCAGCCAGCCTCCGCTAGTTGAGGCCGCCGGCGCCGCGCTGAACCTGACCGCACACAAGCAGGCAAAGACCGGACAAGCTCTGGTCCTGAATGTCGTAGTAGACAAAGAGCCCGTCTTTCCGGCGCGAAAGGAGTCCCTCGTCGGCCATGAGTCGCAAGTGTTTGCTCACGTTGGCCTGGCTTTGATCTGATGCCTCGACGAGTTGCTGGACGTTCATCTCTCCGTGCCGATGCAGCAGGTTGAGGAGGAGAAGGCGCACTGGTTCACCAAGGACGCGAAATCTTCGAGCCACCTGCTCAAACAAGTCATTAGGTACAAGTGTGGCGTCCATCGTTGCTCAGTTCCTTTTTGGGTCCTTTTGGGTGTACGGCCGTGCTGTGGTCCGGGGCAGTAGTATACGCACGAATAATATACTGTTCCGGAATACGTTAATCCGCGGCGCCGCGCCGAGCGGTGGAGGATGACAAGGGTTTGGCTATCGGAGCCCGTTGCTCAGTCTGGGTGCACTCTAGCGTGCAAAGGCTGAAGATCGTCGAGAAAGCTTGATAGTGTCGTCGTTGTGCCATATTGTAGTATCAAGTAAGGCCAAGCGACCTGGTCGTTGGGCGGGTTTTTGTGAAGAATGCGTGCACGAGGATTGTGACACGAACTAATCTACTCTGGAGTAGTATATTGGTCGTCTTGAGGAAAACAGCCGAATGCGTCGGCCACTGAGCCTGAGTGTTGGTCGTCGCGTCACGGGGAACCGGTCACGCTACTTCCGATCACGTTTACTTATCGAAACCAAAACACTTTTCGATCGCGGTCATGATTGAGTTCATTTCACAGCCCTGGCCCTGGTACGTCGCCGGTCCGCTGATCGGGTTTATCGTCCCGGCGCTGCTCATTTTTGGCGGCAAGCAATTCGGACTGTCGTCAAACCTGCGCCACATGTGTGCAGCGACGATCCCCGCGAGACTGGATTTCTTCCGCTACGACTGGCGTCGCACGGGACTGTGGAATCTGATGATGCTGGCAGGCATCATGGTCGGCGGATTTATCGGTATGAACCTGCTTGCGTCGCCCGATCCGGACATTCACCTCTCTGCAAAAACCGTCACGGCGCTGGGCGATATCGGCGTTAGCGATTTCTCTGGCTTCGTGCCAACTGAGTTCGTCTCCTGGAAAGGTCTTGCGACGCTTCCCGGTCTGATCATGGTCCTCGGCGGCGGGTTCTTCGTCGGCTTCGGGGCGCGCTACGCGGGTGGCTGTACGAGCGGTCACGCCATTTCGGGCCTTGCAAACCTGCAGGTGCCTTCATTGGTCGCCGTGCTAGGCTTCTTCGTCGGCGGCCTGTTCGTCACCTTCGTCGTGCTTCCGTTTATCCTCTAGGTGTGTCCACGCAAACGTGCCGTTGGCACAAACGAGTTAACTGATATGCAGGTAATTGATTCACAGGAACCCGAAGTGCTGGCTGAGCTGGACCCGCTCGAGTGTATCGATACGGAGCAGGTACCTGAGGCGTACAAGGAGAAAGCCTATGATGAGGCCAATGCGCCCGGCAGTCTGCTTGTCTACGGGCTCTTCGGCGTACTGTTTGGGCTGATCCTCGTGAAGAGCGAGGTCGTGTCCTGGTTCAGAATCCAGGAGATGTTTCGGTTTCACAGCTTCCACCTCCACGGCGTGATCGGTTCGGCCGGCGTAGTCGCCGCTACGTCCGTTGCCCTGATCAAGAAGCTCGGCATCAAGACCATCCACGGCGAACCAATTCAGATTGCGCCGAAGGTCTGGACCGGTATCGGCACCCGATACTGGCTCGGGGGCATCTTCTTCGGAATCGGATGGGCCCTCGTGGGTGCATGCCCGGGGCCACTGTTCGCACTCGTCGGAGGCGGTGTATCTGTCCTCATTGTCGCCATTGCAGGCGCACTGGCCGGCACGTGGACGTATGCCTTCTTCCGTCACCGACTACCACACTAGCAACCAACGTATCCCAGTGCCGGTCACACCGTCCTTGAGTCACCCTGGACATCCGGCGGCCACCTAACGCAGACGCAGGTAAAACAACATGTTATTCCGACAGATCTTTGATCCGAAACTTGCACAGTACGCCTACCTGATCGGCTGTCAGCAGACGAAGGAGGCGATTATCATCGATCCCGAGCGTGATATCGATCGCTACGTTGAGATCGCCGAGGCCGAGGGCCTGAACATCATTGCCGTTGCTGAAACGCACATCCACGCCGACTTCCTTTCGGGTGGCCGCGAGTTCGGTGAACGCCTCGATGCACGCCTATACCTCTCCGACGAAGGAGACGCTGACTGGAAGTACGAGTGGGTGAAGCAGCCCAAGCAGGATGGTGGAGCGTACGACTATGTGCTGCTGAAAGACGGCGACACCTTCATGATCGGCAACATCGAAATCAAGGCCGTTCACACCCCGGGGCACACGCCTGAGCACATGAGTTTCCTGGTCACAGACCGTGGGTCTGGCGCAACGACGCCAATTGGCATCGCTACCGGTGACTTTGTGTTTGTTGGTGACCTCGGTCGGCCAGATCTCCTCGAGCAGGCCGCCGGTCTTCATGGTGTACAGGAGCCGTCGGCACGTCAGCTCTTCGGATCACTCCCGCGATTCACCCGTCTCGAAGACTATCTGCAGGTTTGGCCGGCACATGGTGCAGGGTCGACGTGTGGGAAAGCGCTGGGCGCCGTCCCGACAACGACGGTCGGATACGAGAAGCTGTACAATGCTTCGCTTGGGGCCGCCGACGAGGGAGAAGACGCGTTTGTAGATGCGATTCTTTCGGGCCAGCCCGAGCCGCAGATGTACTTCGCTCGTATGAAGCGGGACAACAAACTCGGCGCACCGGTTCTTGGCGGGCTTCCACAGCCGCGCAAGTTGACGGCGGCTGAGCTGCGCGTCAAAGCCAAAGACGACAAGATGCTGATCGTTGATGCACGGCTTGACCGCTCAGCATTCATGGCAAAACACATCCCGGGCTCCTTGTACGCACCCATGAACAAGAGCTTCAATACGGTGGTGGGTTCGCTAGTTGTCGACGAAACAACGCCACTCGTGCTGATTGTTGATCATGAGCACGTCGATCCGGCGGTAAGGGATCTTGTCCGCATCGGCTATGACAACGTTGTTGCCTATGCCGACCCGGAGACGCTTGAGCACTACTTCGACGAGGGCGGTGAGCATGCGACGATCGAGGAGATCGACTTCGCCGGTGTTGATGCCCTGCGCGAGAGCGATGACTTTGCCGTCGTCGATGTTCGCTTCCAGTCTGAGTATGACGCGGGCCACGTGCCAGACGCGATCGCGGCTTCGTATACGCGGCTTCCTGATTACGTCAAGGATCGCGTGCCAAGTGGCAAAAAACTGGTTGTGTACTGTCAGTCAGGCGGACGTTCTGCAGCGGGCGCCGCGTTCCTCGCCCGCGAGGGATACGAGGTAGTCTACGTAAACGGTGCCTTCGAAACGTACAAAGGCGCCGAAGCCGCAAAAGAATCAGCGGTAATGGCGTAGTCGGGTGACTCAAATAACAGCGGGTGTGGCGCCGCCGCACCCGCTGTTTCTTTGTTCTCCAGGCGCGACTGCCGAACTGTGGTAACCATGAATCGATTCTTCCCGCTTGTCAACCAGCTTTCCTCGTACGATCGGGAAACGCTTGTCTCTGACCTGAGCGCCGGCCTGACGGTTGGTGTCATGCTCATTCCGCAGGGGATGGCGTATGCACTGATTGCAGGACTACCTCCGATTTTCGGGCTCTACGCATCACTGGTCCCGCTCGTCATCTATGCGTTACTTGGAACATCGCGCCAACTTGCTGTTGGCCCGGTAGCCATGATTTCGCTGCTGGTCGCGGCGGGGGTTGGTCCGCTCGCCGGCGGAGACGAGTTGTTGTACATCCGATACGCGCTCACCTTGGCGCTGATGGTTGGGGCGATACAGTTCACCCTCGGCGTTCTTCGCTTCGGATTCCTTGCGAACTTTCTGTCTCATCCAGTTCTCGTCGGATTTACGAGCGCGGCAGCCCTGATTATCGGGTTCAGCCAGGTCAAGCATTTGCTGGGCCTGAACATTCCGCGATCAAGCTTTGTGCACGAAATTGTTGTCGACGTCGTTTCGCGGATTGGCGAGATCAACCCCGCGACGCTCGTCGTCGGGTTGTTAGCGATTGTGACCCTGGTTCTTGTCCGGCGAGTGTCACCACGCGCCCCAGGGCCGCTGCTTGTTGTTGCGTTGGCCACGATTGCCGTCTTTCTGTTCGGCCTGGATGGCAAAGGCGTAGGTATCGTCGGCGACGTGCCCGGGGGATTGCCGGTACCGCAACTTCCGTTACTTGGCATTGACGTGTTTGGCGCATTGATGCCGACTGCACTAACGATCTCGCTTGTCGGATTTATGGAGTCCTATGCCGTTGCGAAGGTATACGCTACGAAGCACCGGTACGACGTGGATGCGAATCGTGAGCTTGTCGGACTCGGACTGGCCAATGTCGTCGGCTCGTTCTTTCTGTCGTATCCGACGACGGGTGGCTTCTCACGGACCGCAGTGAATGATCAGGCTGGCGCCCGTACGAACGTCGCCGCCATCTTCAGTGCCGTCATCATCGCGATAACGCTCCTGTTTCTGACGGGACTTTTCTTCTACCTGCCCAAGGCGGTACTTGCGGCTATCGTGATGGTCGCGGTTGCGAAACTCATCGACTGGCGTGAAGCACGGTTCCTCTGGCGCGTTGATCGCAGGGAATTTGCGCTGATGGTTCTCACGTTTGCCGCCACGTTGATGCTGGGGATCGAGCAGGGAATCCTGGTGGGGGTCGTCGCATCGATTCTTGTTGTTCTCTACCAGACTTCGCGACCACACACGGCTGTCATGGGACGCCTGGCCGGGTCCGAAAACTTCCGCAATATTCTGAGGAATCCCGACGCCGCAACTGTTGACGGTGTCCCGGTTCTGCGATTTGATGCATCCCTCTACTTTGCGAACGCAGCTTACCTGAAGGATACGGTCGAAGAACTGACGGACCCGCAGACGACGCGTGCGCTCGTGCTGGACTTCTATCCAGTGAACCGCATCGATTCAACGGGGCTGCATGCGTTGACGGAGCTTGTGGAGTCACTTGGTCGGCGGTCGATTGACGTACACTTCTCGGGCGTAAAGGGCCCCGTGCTAGACCGCATGGCCAAGTCAGGACTCGCTCAATTGGTCGGGGATAGCAACTTTCACAAGAACGTCGCCGGCGCTGTGCGAGAAGCGGGCCGCAACGAAATGGCGATGCCCCCGATTGTCGCATCGGCAGCGTCCGATGATGTCATCACACAACACGAACTCGACACCGTTGTCTAGCAACGAACGGCCATGTCTGATCTTCCGGAATTCTTTCAGCGTGAGGTGCTCGAAAAGAGCAAGGAGAAACCAGTCGTCGTTGACTTCTGGGCGCCGTGGTGCGGTCCGTGCCGTATTCTTGGACCAACACTTGAGCGCCTGGCGAAAACGAACGGCGGTGCCTGGAGACTGGTCAAGATCAACTCCGACCGGCAGCCCGCGTTGGCGAGACGATATGACGTGCGGGGTATCCCCGCTGTGAAGATGTTTGTCGACGGACTTGTGGTTGCTGAATTTGTTGGCGCTTTGCCAGAGCCTGCCGTGAAGCAGTGGCTGGAAGAGTCGATTCCCGCTGAATCACAGTGATCGCCCGAGCGAGGATCCTCCAATTGCAAACTCTCGTCGTTATGGTTCGCTGCCTCGCCCAGCCTCGGCTTGTCGCAATCGCGATGGCGGGACTCATGCTGTTCGCAGGCCACGCTCACGTATTCGCACAGAATCGAGATCTTCGGCCTGCTTTCGGGTACGTCGTGTGGGCCGATGCGACACTTGTATCCGACTTTAACGCGGCTGAAGGTTTTGGTCTTCCGGTGGCGCGTCTGCGCATGCGTGATCGGGCCGGGGAGGGCGTCGGCTATTTCGTCCAGGCGGACTTTGCGCGGTCGCCGGCACTTCTGGATGCACGTATTGAGCTGGCACTTAGTGACCGCGTGGACTTGTACGCGGGCCTGTTCAAGACCCCGTTTAGCCGGGAATACCTGACCTTTCTGGGTGAAATACCGCTCCTTCAGCGCGGTGCAGTTGTTAACACCCTGGCGACAAAGCGTCGGGTTGGTGTTTCACTTCGCCTTGATTCGGGCAACTTCCGCGTCTACGGCGGAATATTCAACGGAAGTAATACGGATCGATCAGGCGTATCGGATGGCTTGATCGCAGTCGCGCGGCTTGAACGTGCCGGTGAACGCTGGACGATTGGTGGCGGATTGGCCGCCGGCAAAGAGGATCAGGTTCGCCTTGCGCCTGTTGACAACTCGTTTACGGGTGACCGCATTCAGTTCGGTGCCGACATCGAATATGCATCCGCGACGACGTTCTTTCTTGCTGAGATCGCGGCAGGGCGGCTATCTCCCGATGGCCCAGTTGGGGCAGACGACATGTCACCGTGGGGCGTGACGCTATCCGGGCATCAGCAAATTGTTGGCCGACACAGAGCAATTGCCCGCATCGACTTTCTGGATCCGGATGTCGGCAACGACGAACAATTGTTCGTCAGCCTGGGATATCGATACGACGTGAACGCACTCGCGAGGATCTTGCTGGTATACCGGGTCGATACCGACGACCTGGACACGGGATCACTTACGGGGCGACTTCAGGTTGCCGTTCGATAAGACAGCAACACACAGCCATACTTTTTAGCAATACACAGCGGGACAGAGATCCGAAACGTTGCGACACGCCGCACTAAGCTGTCTCACTCTCAATCACGCGTCAATACACCACAACGCCGCATAACAACATGTCACTTCGCTCCCTCTTCAGACGAGAGCCGTCCGGCCCCGGTATTCGGATTTCAGAAGCCGAGTTTGTATCCAACCATTTGGACGACGGCGTCGTGATTGACGTCAGAACACCTCGGGAGTTTGCGGACGCGCACATTGTGGGTGCCCGCAATCTCGACATTATGTCCCAGTCGTTTGGTACCGAGGTCTCATCACTTCCGAATAAAGGGAAGTACTACCTCTACTGTCGCAGTGGCAGCCGAAGCCATCGTGCAGCGCAGGTGATGCGCCAGATGGGGTACGATGCATACAATGTTGGCGGGCTTCAAGCCTTGGCTGGGGCGGGCGCTCCACTTGAGCGCTGAGTCAACTCGTGCCGACCGGTAACTGAGTTTTTCTGAACACCAAAGTCGCTTTTTCAATGCCAGTTCGACTTAGATCCGTATTCGTCATCGTCGTCCTATCTGCGGCCTCTCTTGTTGGTTGTGGTCGCGCACAGCAGGCACCCGACAGCGTGCGCTTGTCTGCTGCAGAATTTGTCGCGCAGGGAACCGGACAGGATGGGGTCGTTATCGACGTCAGGACGCCGGCCGAGTATGAGGCAGGCCATCTTGTGGGTGCGCTAAATATCGATCTGCGTTCGTCAACGTTCAGAGAGCAGGTACAGGCGCTCGAATCCGACAAGACGTACTACCTCTACTGCCGAACGGGCAATCGTTCGGGGCAGGCCGCGGCGATCATGCGCGAGCAGGGTCTGGACGTACGAAATGTCGGCGGACTGTCGGCGCTTCAGGCGGCCGGTGCCGCCGTTCAAGCAGGACGATAGTTGCGGGTAGTGCCACGAGCGCAGCCACCAGCGTCATTCCAATCCCGAGCACAGCTAGCTCGCCGATGGTCCGCATGCCGGGGTGCATTGACGTGAGCAATCCGGCAAATCCGACCATCGTTGTCAACGCGCTTACGGTGACGTGTTCTCCCGTGGAGCGCAGCACGCGTCGAATCTGGCCTGGCCCTTCCTCGCGGTACCTGTGGACTATGTGTATTCCACTGTCGTCACCGATACCGAGTACCGTTGGAAGAACGACGAGGTTGTAGAACGTTAATTTCATTCCGAGCGCGGGCATCAAGGCAAACATCCAGAGAAAGCTTGCGACCAGCGGCGTCAGTGCGAGAAGGATCCACCGGGGCTTGCGCAGGATCACGACCTTGAACGCCACGACGAGCAGAAGTGTGAGGGCAACCATTATCGGCGCTTCTTTCTGCATCAGCCGCAGCATGTCGGATGCTACAATCGGGGTCGATCCGGCGTGGTAGACCCGGCCGTCGTCGAGGCGAACGGTTCCGACATCGTCGGCAAAAGCCATGGAGCGTCGGCCGTCTGAAAGGCTTTCGGCCGGGTAAATGATTACAAGGTTGGCGATTGTGCCCGACTTCGTCGTGAACGGTCGGCGGATAAACTCGGGTACCTGATCGATATCGATTACTCGCCTCGTTCCCGCAGCTCGGCGAAGCAAGTCAAGACTCTCGGAGTCAAGGGTTCCGCCGGGTATATCGTCGAGCCGTGCGCGGATGTTTGCGATGCGCTCGAGCTTGGCGGTTGCGGCCGCTGCCGTCATGGGAAATCGATCGCCAAGCGTTTCGACGTCGCGAATGGTAGGCGTAAGTGTGTCTGACGACATGTGTCGTCGGATTGCATCAGCAACGACGTATGTTTCGTCGATCGACCCCGTGAGTATGTACGCGGCGTTGCGTGTCTCGTGATCGGAATAGACCCGACGCACTTTGGCGTTCAGCGAATCATACTCCGGATAGTCTGGACTGAGTTGTCCGAAGTCGTATTCAAACGCAACGCGTGGAAGCAGTAGAATCGACGCGACCGTTGCGGCAATCGCGAGCGCTATGATTGCCAGCGCTGGATATCGATCGTCCACCCGGCGGCGCTTTTTCTGTCGTTTGGTTGTTCGCGTTCGCACCGGACGGAGGTCAATAAACCGCCATCGTTCAAACAAGACCAGCAGGGCGGGCAGCACAACGAGCATCGCAATCAGTCCAAGGAGGATGCCATTGCCTGCTATGAATCCGAACTCGCTGAAGCCGCGGAAATCCGCAAGCATCAAGACGTAGAATGCCGCCGCGGTTGTAATCGCAACGACGGCAACGGCGCGACCTGTAGTGTGTATCGTTTTTGAGATCGCGTTGGAGATGGACGCCCCCGCGCCGCGCTCCTCGGCGTACCTTGCGTAGACGTGAATTCCGAAGTCGATTCCGAGTCCGAACAGCACGAGGCCGAGTGCGGCGGTCATGATGTTCAGCGATCCGTACGCAATGTGGGCGATCCCGAAGGTCCAGACTTCTGCGGCAATCAGTGGGAGCGCAATGAGCATTGCCGTGGCCGGCGTGCGAGCCAGTTCCTGCAGCAGCACTTTGGGCTTCAACGATGAAACGGTACGCGCCCGTACCGCCTTGTAGTAGAAGTACCCGACGACGACAAACAGAAGAAGTGCCGCACCCGCAAGAAACGTGTCGGCAACGTCGTCTGTAATCGTCTCGATCTGCACGAGTTGCCGCAGCAATCGCCCCGCCACGGTAACCTCGAGTGCGCCACCAAACTCAGCCTGATTCAGGGAGTCGGTCAAGGCGCGCAGATCAGCGTAAGTCTCCCGAATAAATTGAATGTCAGTCTGTGAGCCCGACGGATACAACCTGACCGCGATCGCACTTGAGTCCGGCGACATCGGGTACTCGCTCCCGATAAGGCCGCGGTAGTCTTCGACAAGGGCGGACGCAAGCGAATCATCCCGGGCTACGGTGCCGTCCTCGTCATCTTCGTCCAGATCGAAATAAAACGGATTCGCCTCGAGGACTTCCCGTTCGAGCGAGCGCTGGAGAAACGCGTCGAGTGTGTCCAACTCGTCCAGGGTAGCGAAATAGAGGGCGTTGTCCTGGAGGAACGAGACATCGCGGCGAAACGCTGATCGTGTGAAATACGGTTCGTCGCGATCAGCCCCGGTAAGAGCAAGCGCGTACGGGATGAGCCGTTCTGCAAATGCCAACCGGTCGTCAAACGTTGCGCCTTCGACGACGACGGCCGCCGCACTTTCGCCGCCAATCGTGTCACGCAGGGCGTACAGCGCCTGAACTGACGGGTACCGGCTCGGCAGGAGCTCCGCAAAGTCGCTGTTCACGTGGAGCTGCGCAGTACCTGCGTAGCCAAAGACGGAAAGCACGACGGCAACAATGACAATAAGTAGCGGATGCCTGGTGACCAGCCGGGCAAGTGCCATCTCGGCGTTCCAGAGTCTGTCGTCGCTACGGGTCATCGTTACTGGGGCACCGGCCCCTTGACGAGGCATAGCTCGGTCGGTGTAATCGCCAGTCATATAGTATCGTGGCGAAACCGCAGAGCGCTCAACCGACTCTACATGCTAACGCTGTGTGCAACGGGGAAGTACAGGGACGAAGCTGAAACCGGGGTGGTATCCACCGGCGCCCGCGTAGGCGATACCCCTACAACCGGTGGAGGCCGATACTACGTTGCACGCGGTCTGTGGCCGCTTTACTGCGTGGCGCGCAGTAACTTGATTGGCGATAACAGAAGGGCGGTTTACCACCTTTGCGGAAATTGTCCCGAGTGCCATCTGTCACCAGCATATCGAGAATATGAACGTCGTTGTACAGGGAACGCACGTGGAGTTGACGAGCCTGTTGAAGGACTTTGTCCATGAGAAGATTGATGATGCCTTGCGCCCGTTCGGAGAGATGAAGGACGATCCCGCGCTGAAAGTCGACGTGGAGCTTGAGGCGAACAAGGGGCATCATCGAAAAGGCGAGGACGTGTTCCGCGCAGAGGCCACCCTGTCGGTTCGGGGTACCGTATTGCGCGTAGAGGCTTTCTCAGACGACATGTACAATGCAATTACCCAGATGAAGCACAAGCTCACCCGGGAAATCAGGAGCTGGCGCGAGAAGCGCATCACGGTGGCACGCGATGGCGCGCGGTCGGCCACGGCACTGCACGCGGATGACAACGTATCCGAAGAACCGTTCGACGACTGGATTGACGAAGACGGCGAAACCGTCTGAATCCGGGTTCCATAGCCTGTCATCGGTTGACGCCCTGACAGCGCTTGCCGTCGACGCGACTGTCGGCCTCTCTGAGGCGGATGTCGCGGCTCGGCGGCTGCAGTACGGCCCAAACGAAATCGCACCGCATCCCGTACGTGGGGTTGCTTCGATTCTCATTGCGCAGTTCCGGAGCCTCATTGTGGCGCTCCTTGTTGCCGCTGCCATCATTGCGTTTGCTTTTGGGGAAGAAGTAGAAGGGTACGCGGTAGTCGTGGTAATCGTACTGAACGCGGCGATCGGGTTCTTCTCCGAGCTGCGTGCCGTACGCTCCATGGAGGCCCTGTTCGAGATTGGCACCGTAACAACGCGGGTTCGCAGGGAAGGGAAGGCGGCAAAGGTCCCAGCCCGCGAGCTTGTACCCGGCGACATTGTGCTCATCGATGAGGGCGATGTTGTCACGGCCGATCTGCGCCTTGTCGCGTCATCAAAGCTGCAGGCCGACGAATCGACGCTGACCGGGGAAAGCCTGCCGGTCGGAAAACACACTGACCCGGTGGTACCCGGAACGCCCCTCGCAGAACGAGCCTCGATGTTGCACAAAGGCACGTCCGTGACGCGAGGAAACGGCGAAGGCGTTGTGATCGGAACGGGCTTGAACACCGAACTCGGGACAATTACCGGACTTGTCCAGGAGGCGCGCGACGAACATACCCCGCTGGAGAAGCGGCTTGACCGGCTTGGTCATCGCCTCATCTGGACAACGCTGGTTATTACGGTGCTCGTTGTGGTGATCGGAATGGCGCGCGGACGTGGACTCGTGATCATCCAGACCGCTATTGCACTTGCCGTGGCGGCAATCCCGGAGGGCCTGCCGGTGGTGGCCACGATTTCGCTGGCGCGAGGACTGCGCCGCATGGCGAGGCGAAACGCCCTCGTCAACCGTCTGTCTTCGGTTGAAACACTCGGCGCGACCGGCGTGATCGTCACCGACAAAACGGGGACGCTGACGGAAAACCGGATGACGGCGACTCGTCTACTGGTAAACGGGTCGCTCCTGGTTCTGTCAGACTCGCACAATGAACTAAGTGCGAGTGATGACGACGTTGGTTCTCCGACGATGGACGTGGCGCGTCGCTCGCTCGAAGTGGGCGCACTGTGCAACAACGCGAGCATTCAGGAAGGGCGCCGCTTTGGTGACCCCATGGAAGTCGCCCTGCTGGAGGCCGCGCACCGAATGGGGCTCGACCGGCCGAGTCTGACTGCGGAACGTCCGGAGGTCAGGGAAGAAGCGTTTGACCCGGAAGTAAAGATGATGGCGACGTTTCACGAGGTGCCTGACGGGTTTATTGTCTCCGTAAAAGGCGCGCCAGAATCTGTCCTGGCTGTGTGTGATCGCGTTGTAACCAAGAGCGGAACATTGCCTCTGGATTCGGCCGGACGTGACGCGTGGATGCAGCAGGTCGCCGCACTTGCGCGGACTGGACTGCGTACGCTCGCTCTCGCTACCAGGACCACCGCTGACGCTGGTGACTATCCGTTTCGGGGACTGGACCTCGTTGGTGTGGTCGGTTTCGAAGATCCGCCACGACTGGAGATTCGCGATGCGATCAGCCAGTGCCGGCGAGCCGGAATAAACGTCGTCATGGCGACCGGTGACGCCTCTGATACGGCACGAAACATCGGAGGGCAGATCGGACTTGTGTCGGCAGACGAGCGGGACGCTGTCGTAATCCATGGCTCCGAGATGAAGCCCGTCGAGGAGATGTCGCGGACGGACAAGGAGAGGATCGTGAATGCGCGCCTGCTGGTTCGCGTGAGCCCGAGGCAGAAGCTTGATCTGATCGGGTTACATCAGCAGGCCGGAAACGTCGTCGCCATGACGGGCGACGGGGTCAACGATGCCCCCGCGCTGAAGAAGGCGGATATCGGCATTGCGATGGGACAGCGGGGCACACAGGTGGCGCAGGAGGCGGCTGACATGGTGCTCAAGGATGATCGCTTCCTGACGATTGTGGCCGCAGTGGAAGAAGGCAGAGAGATCTTTGAGAACATCAGAAAGTTTGTTCGCTACCTGCTGTCGTGCAATATCAGCGAGGTGATGGTCGTCGGTATTGCCATTCTGTTCGGGGCTGCCCTTCCAGTCCTGCCGCTGCAGATCTTGCTTCTAAATCTGGTGACGGATGTGTTTCCGGCACTGGCGCTTGGTCTGGGTGCAGGGATCGGTGGCGTCATGAATCGCCCCCCTCGTGATCCCGCAGAGCCAATCCTCACACGGCAGCACTGGCTCGGCATTGTCGGATTCGGATTTGTGTTCACCATTGCCGTTCTGGGCTCACTACTCGTCGCGGAACTGCTTCTCGGCTATTCGCAGTCGCAGGCCGTGACGGTGTCGTTCCTGGTGCTCGCGTTTGGTCAGCTCTTCCACGTCTTCAACATGAGAGACCCGGCTTCGCCGACAATCCGCAACGAGGTGACACGTAACCCGTACATCTGGGGCGCACTCGCCCTGTGTTTGTCAATTGTTCTCGTTGTGACCTACGTCCCGCCGCTCGCACGCGTTCTTAGCATAACGCCGCCAGACTTGTCCGGCTGGATTCTCGTTGCTGCAGCGAGTCTGACGCCGTTTGCCGTCGGGCAGATTGCGCTGTTGGTCAGATCGCGTTATCCATCAGATCGCACGGGCAGTGAACGCGGCAACCTTCCGTTGTGATCTGTAAGAAAATTGCCCACGGTACGCTGAGAAATGTTCTCAGCAATTCGTGGAGCGCAGCCGCCAGCAGGCACGATCGTCCATTCTCAAATTAGTGATACGATCGCGGTGCCCGCGCCCCGACGTCTTTACCAAACCTGAGGTCAGGCCATGGCAATTCGCAAACTTGGAAAAGAGGAGTGGACGGGATTCTTCAACAGGTTTTCCCGCCCGCTTGTGACCGGTAGGAGTATCGAGTATGCCGAGATCCGCATCCTGTCGGATGACGATGGCGCGCAGCAGGAAACCGGCTGGGTGCCCCTGAAGGGAATATCATATGATGCCCACGGCGACACACTGGATGTTGCCGTCAATAACCTCGACCATCTGATCGCTCATCCGAAAGACATCTTTGTCGACGAGTTCGACGATACCGTAGCGTGCCTCGAAGTTGTTCGAATGGACGGCACGAAAGATATCATAGAGCTTCGCTGAACACCGTGTCCAAAGCGCCCCGGAAATGGAAGCGCCCCCACCGCGATTGATGGGGGCGCTGCTCCGGAAAGGCTGTCCCTGCTTCTAGTTGACCGATACGAGTCGGGCTTTCCGCTCTTTAGACTTCGGTACCTCGATTTTAAGTACACCGTTGGTGAACTCAGCTTTGACTTTGCTCACTTCGGCGGACTTTGGCAGATTGAGCGATCGGCGGAAGCTGCCGTATGACCGCTCAAGAAGGATGTATTCCTCCTTCTCTTCTTTCTTTTCCTCTTTTCGATCGCCGCTGATCGTCAAGACATGATCGTCAACGCTGACAGTAATGTCGGTCTTGTTCATGCCAGGCAGATCAACCTTCAACATGTAGCTCTTGTCGTTTTCGGAGAAGTCGACGCGTGGCGTCCAGACGGCTGAGCTGCCATTGCCTTCAATAGAGTCGGACGTTGTTGGCAGAAACTCGCCGAATATCCGATCCAACTCCTCGCGAAGCGAACCGAGTGGCCTCATGTAGCGATAACGTGTTGGTGTGGTGATCATCTCTCTGTGCCCTCCACACGTGTTTGGTTAGTGTCGTTTCGACACGTGCCTTTGGCTGAAGTAAGCGTAACCAGTCCGGCCAAATCGAATAGACGGCGGCGAACGCAAACTCCTGTGATCGCCGTGTGGCAGTGGGTATCCGGAAATTGCTGCCGACAAGCTAATCGATACCCCTACATCCGGTGTACCTGCCGCAACGTAACATCGGAAGTAGGGGACGAACATCGTGTTCCCGGAGTCATGGGTTATGCAGCCGCGTGGATCTCAGCCCGGCGGAAGCATCGGAATCCGTTCGGATCGCCAGGGTGATGAAGAAAGAATCGCCGGCCAACAGGCGATTGCCATTCTGCGTGCACTACCCGACGCCGTGTTGATGCTCGATGTTGGAGGCGTCGTGCGTGTTGCGAATCCGGCCGCAGAGAAGCTCTTTGGCAGGAGCGCGAGGGACTTGGTCGGCCTCGCGCTATCTGATCTCGTTGCGATCGACAGCGACACACAACCACTGTCCGCCCGTGGGCATGCGCCCACAGCGCTATCTGACGCACGCGATGGATTCGGACTTCGTCCGGATGGCGGCATGTTTCCGCTGGAGGTGTCGATGCGTACGCTTCACGTAGGAGGGCGTGAACGTGTCGTCGTCGTATGCCGCGACAGCAGCGAGCGACGCCAGCTCGAGTACGATGTGCTTCACATATCGGACGAAGAACGGGCCCGCATCAGCAATGATCTGCACGACGGCCTTGGCTCCCTGCTCACGGGTGCGTCGTTTGCCCTGCACGCCGTGGGCGGGACGATCCGAAAGGGGTGATATCCCCGATATCGCAGTAATCGAGAAAGTGACAGCGCTTGTTGACGAAGGAGCGAACGCGGCGCGAGACATTGCGCGCGGGTTAAGCCCGCTTGACCTTGGCGCTGCTGCGCTTGGCGACGGAATACGGCGGGTCGTGGATCACGCACTATCCCTGTCGGGAACTGAGATCGACGTTGACGTCAGACCAATTGATCGATTACCTGACTCGCGCGTTGCTACGCAGCTTTATCGCATTGCGCAAGAGGCCATTCAGAACGCCGTCAAGCACGCCCGTGCATCGGTTGTTCGCGTCGCGCTTGACGGTTCGAACGAGCAGATCACGTTGTCGGTCGTTGATGACGGCGTTGGGCTCCCCACAGGCCGTTCGGTATCTGACGAAGGCATCGGCATTCGATCGATGCGTTACCGGGCGCGGCTTGTTGGCGCGTCCCTTACAATTGCGGAAAGTCCGAATGGTGGGACCTCTGTCCTGTGCGTATACCGATTCCCGACCAACGCCGGCGATCACGCAAGAGGTTGACAGAAATGAAACAGAGGATACTGGTCGTAGACGATCATCCGGTCATGCGTTGGGGATATATGGCGCTGATTAACGAGGAGCCGGACCTTGAGGTGTGCGGTGAGGCGGGTGATGCAGAGGAGGCGCTCGGGATGCTGGCGGATTTGCATCCTGATCTCGCGCTTGTCGACGTTTCTCTCAAGGGTATGAATGGAATCGAGTTGACAAAGCACATTGTCACTGAGCACCCGGGCATACCGGTTCTCGTCGTATCGATGCATGACGAGGCGCTGTATGGTGAGCGATCACTGCGCGCGGGGGCACGTGGCTACCTGATGAAGCGTGACGCGCGCACTCGCGTACTGGAGGCGATCCGCCGTGTTCTGTCAGGCGGATTCTACGTGAGCCAGGAGTTGAGTACCCAGATTCTTGCGCAGTTCCACGGTCGCCCGGGGCATCGAGGAACCTCTGCGGTTGAGGTGCTCAGCGACAGGGAGCTTGAGGTATTCGAGCTCGTGGGGCGCGGAAAATCTACACGAGCGATTGCCGAGTTATTGCATATCAGTCCGAAAACTGTTGAGTCCCATCGCAATCGCATCAAGGATAAACTGGCGGTCGGCAGTATGCCCGAGCTGATGCGCAAGGCGGTTCAATGGGTCGAATTTGAAAGTGTTGGATAGGGAGGTATCGCCATGAACCACCACCAGAAACAAAAGCAGCCTGTACAGCGCATGGGGACGGTTGGTCAGCGTGAGCGTTTCCCCGATTCACGTCACGACCCGTACCGGGACCGAAAGAAACTACAGGACGCAACGGTGTGCCCCTCATGCGGAGCCGTCGTGGAACGGGGACGATGGACGTGGGGATCTACAGAGGTTGTTGTGGACGAGGTGACCTGTCCCGCCTGCCGCAGAATCGCGGACAGGTGCGAAGCGGGTCGGCTTGAGCTGCGAGGATCGGTTATAGAGGACAAGCGCGTTGAGATTGATCACCTCATTCGAAACGTAGGTGCTGACGCGCAGGCCGCGCGGCCGCTGGAACGGATTATGTCAGTCGAGTACGACGGGCCATTATGCATCGTGCTGACGACCGACATACATCTGCCGCGCAGGATCGCGGACGCGATTCAATCCGCTTTCGGCGGCGATGT